>CAZHIT010000174.1:0-5669 GCA_964533125.1 uncultured Candidatus Sumerlaeota bacterium | reverse complement strand
GAAAGTCATATGCGGAAGGGATTAGCGGTATAAGCAGCTAATCTCTTCCGCCTTGTCTCCGGACTGCCTCTGGCATCGCCGCCAATACCCGCAGTTCCTCTGCACCCGCATCCTTACCTGTCCCAACCTCGCTTCGTCCGGGTGAAAGAGGATGAACTCGAGGTTATGGTGGTAGAATAAGTGATGGTTAATCCTGAAGGCGTGGACGAGCGCGGGCGTCGGCGCCGGCTCCCCAACCGGTGGGTAGAAACAATCAATAAGAAATCAGAACAAAGTATTGCCAAACGAAATACAATAGATTACACTAGATGGAAAGGGGGGAGAAGGATTATGGCAGTAAAAACCGCCAATGTTATGGCCCGCATTGAACCCGATCTGAAAGAAAAAGCGGAAGACATTCTGGACAACCTGGGAATTCCTGCTTCCGTGGTCATCAACATGCTCTATAAGCAAATCGTACTTACCAGGAGTATACCATTTCCTTTGTCGCTTCCGGCAGCTCCGGTGTCACTGGATGAAATGGATGATGCCGCTTTTGACGCTATGATGCAAGATGGACTGGACGACGCTAAGGCCAACCGGTCTCTCTCGTTGGCGGAAGCAATGGCAGAATTAAGACGGGGATTGTAGTTGATGGAGGATAGAGAGTATGACGTTAGGGTCACCGCATATGCCTTAAAACAGTCGAAGAGAATAAGAGACTATATTTGTTATCAATTGAACGCTCCCGGAGCAGCTTTTGGCTTAATCGAGAAAATTGAACGCTCAATGGCATCACTATCCCGGTTTCCGCACCGATTTGCCGTGATTGAAAAAGAACCATGGCGCAGCGATGGTATTCATAGAATGACTATAGAGAACTATTGTGTTTATTTCTGGATTGATGAAGACAAAAAACAGGTTCAGGTAACTGCCATACTATTTGGCAAGCGTGATCAGGTAAAGCAACTTTATCAGATGAGCATAGAATAGAGTTACTATAAAATGAGCAAGGGATTAGCTTCAACTGAAACTAATCCCTTAATTGTTATCGCTGAGTTGATTCTGGCATCACTGCAAGTTTAAAGGTTTTCAAACCCGCATCCGTGCCTGCGCTAATCTCGCCCCGTCCGGCCGAAAGAGGATGAACTCCAGGTTGCGGTGGTAAAATAATTTACGATTGAGCCCAAAGGCGTGGACGAGCGCGGACGCCGGCTCCCCGACCAAGGTCACGCGCCGGTCGCGGTACTTGACCTCACCGACCGGGCAATGCAGGGTGACGATACCGATTTCCTGCCGAAAGTCCAGAGCCTGCGTCGTCAGCAGGCCGAGGCGTTCTCCGATAGTCTGCCACGCGGCGGCGTCGCCGGCGACCAGGACAGCGGGGCCGGGGAACCGTGCGGTTACGCCAGGATCGCTGTGGTGGATAAGAGTGTGGGGGTATAAGGGTATGTACTCGACGAGCGGATAGGCGAAAATTACTTTGTTCCGCGCTGGATAATTCATCATAGACCTCCTCCCGCAGTTAAAACGGATTGTTACCGGGTGAAGCGATAGTATATAATATACAGTAGCAGGGAGGAGTGTTATTTTTTTTCCTTCCGGGGCGCCAGCCGCCGGCGGGTAAAAAAGGGGCCGGGACTGGGTCCCGGCGAAGGGTTTAGGGATATAAAGTGATCATGGAGGAACTCGGGTAACCGGCGGTGTGTCAGACCGCGAACACAGAAGGAGTTGTGTTGGTTTGGCTGCCTGCCTCTATTATCCCCGGCAATCGGGGGTTTATACCCTGCCGGCACAAAAATTACCGGCCGGCCGACAAAAGGAGGAAGAAAAATGGAATTGTTCGAGGCGATCCATACCCGGCGCAGCATTCGCCGCTTTACCGGTCAGGTTATCCCCGACGAAGTACTGGAGCAGGTCTTCGTGGCCGCCACCTACGCCCCCTCCGCTCACAATGGACAACCCTGGGTCTTTTGCGTTACCCGCGACCCGGAGAAAAAACAGGCCCTGGCCGAGGGGCGGCGCTATGCGGCGTTTTTGCCCCAGGCCGGCGCGGTGGTAGCGGTATTGGCCAAGGTTGGGTTGTTTGAGCGACCGGTAGGCGACAAGGGTCTCCGCTATTTCGAGTTCCAGGACACAGCAGCGGCTATTCAGAACCTGCTGCTGGCGGCGCACGCTTCTGGTCTCGGTGGCTGCTGGGTGGGGGATTTTGCCGACGCCCAGGTCCGCGCCGTCTTTGGTGTTCCGGAGGACCTCACCCCGGTCGCCGTCATCGCCTTGGGGTATCCGCAGTCGGTACCGGACAAAGGTCCGGCGCGCCGCCCGCTCACTGAGGTCGTGCACTGGGAGCAGTACCAGCCCGCCGAAGAGTAAGGTGCCCGGTTTGTGCACTTCCCATAGCTTGACAGCAGGAAAAAGACCGTGTTAAACTTAGCATATGCATAAAATTCGACCGCTACCGGATTTCTTGACCCAAAACCGTCAGCCGACGGAGTAAAGGAAGGAGAATGGGGATGGATTATTTTTTCACGGAAGAACAGATCATGGTGCGCGACCTGGCCCGGAAGATCGCCCAGGAGAAAGTTGCTCCGGTCGCCGCTGAACTGGATCTGAAGGAAGAGTTCCCGCGGGAAATAATGCAGATTATGGCCGAAGCCGACCTGTTCGCACTGTTTGTCCCCGAAGCTTATGGCGGTATGGGTATGGGCATCGTGGAGAACTGCCTGGTGATGGAGGAAATCAGCAAGGCCTGCGGGGCGGTGGGGGTTACCTACGCCGCGAGCGGTCTGGGCATCTGCCCGATCGTGCTGTTTGGCACCGAGGAGCAGAAGCAAAAATACCTGCCGGACCTCGGAAGCGGCCATAAGCTGGGGGCCTTTGCCCTAACCGAGGCGGACGCGGGCAGCGACGCCGGGAATATGCGCACCACCGCCGTGCTGGATGGCGACAGCTACATCTTAAACGGCACCAAGCAGTACATAACCAACGGCGGGGAAGCCGATACCTATGTGGTGATTGCCATGACCGACAAGAACAAAGGCGGCCGGGGCGCTTCGGCTTTTATCGTCGAGAAGGGGACCCCGGGCTTTACCTTCGGCAAGAAAGAAAAGAAGATGGGCATTCGGGCGTCCACCACTTCCGAACTGGTGTTTAACGACTGCCGGATTCCGCGCGAAAACCTGCTCGGGAAGCGCGGTACCGGGTTTATCGTAGCCATGCGTACCCTGGACCGGACCCGGCCGGGAGTGGCCGCGCAGGCTTTAGGTATCGCGCAGGGGGCCTTGGAAGTCTCGCTCGCCTACGCCCGGCAGCGGGTGCAGTTTGGCCAGTCCATCTCTTCCTTCCAGGCCATCCAGCACATGTTCGCCGATATGGCTACCCAAATCGAGGCGGCCCGGGCGCTCATCTACGCGACGGCCCGGACCATCGACAGCGGGGTCAAAGAGTTTTCCAAGGAGTCTTCCATGGCTAAACTCTTCGCCTCGGATGTGGCGATGAAGGTCACCGTGGACGCAGTGCAAATTATGGGCGGCGCCGGCTATATGCGCGACTACCCGGTGGAGAAAATGATGCGCGACGCCAAGATCACCCAGATCTACGAGGGAACGAATCAGATCCAGCGCAACGTGATCGCACTTGAGCTGATTAAGGAACTGGCGAACAAAAAATAAGGCGGCATTGGCGGTGATACACAAATGAAGATAGTGGTCTGCGTGAAGCAGGTACCGGATACGACCGAGGTCAAAATCAACCCGGAAACGAACACGCTGATTCGGGAGGGGGTGCCGAGCATCCTCAATCCCTTTGACCTGCACGCCGTGGAAGCGGGCTTAAAGCTGCGGGAGCAGCACGGCGGGACGGTGACCGTGGTAACCATGGGGCCGCCCCAGGCGGCGGAGATTCTGAAGGAGACCATCGCCCTGGGAGCGGACGAGGTGGTGCTGGTGAGCGACCGGGCCTTTGGGGGCTCGGACACGCTCGCGACCGCCTACACTCTCGCCCGGACGATTGCTAAACTGGGCGCGCCGGACCTCATCCTCTGCGGCCGGCAGGCCATCGACGGAGATACCGCCCAGGTGGGGCCGGGCATCGCCGAACAGCTTAATTTGCCCCATGTTACCTGTGTCCGCAAAATTGAGTTGACCGGTCCGCTGGAGTACCGGGTGGAGCGGATGACCGAGGAAGGTTACGAGACTCTCGCGGTGAGCGGGCCGATGCTGGTGACGGTGGTTCGCGAGATCAATACCCCCCGGGTGCCTTCGCTGAAGGGCATGATGCGGGCGAAGAAAGCGGTAATTAAGCCCTGGACCGCCGCCGATATCGGGGCGGAAGCGGACTTTATCGGCCGGCAGGGTTCGCCTACCTGGGTGGTCCGGATTTTCACGCCGCCGGCGCCTACGAGCAAGGCCGAGATCTTCCAGGGTAGCGCCGCCGAAGGGGCCGCCCATCTGCTCAGTATTCTCGCGGAGCGGAAAATCGTCTAAGCACAGCGGCCAGGCTGGCAGGAGGGTGAAAAGTGAGCATCGACATTAATAACGATAAATGTAACGGGTGCCAGGCTTGCGTTGCGGTCTGTCCCTTTGGGGCCATCGCCGTCACCGGGGGCAAGGCGGTCATATCGGAGGCCTGCGTTCTCTGCGGTGCCTGCGTCGGGGCCTGCCCCGAAACCGCTCTTTCTCAGGCGGAAGTGGCGCCGGCGCCGGTTGCGGCGGGCGGCGACCGCGATGTTTGGGTGCTGGCGGAACTGCGCCAGGGGAAGGTCATTGGCGTCGTGTACGATCTGCTGGGTGCCGGCCGGGGTTTGGCCGATAAACTCGGCGAAGAGCTTTGCGCCGTCCTCCTTGGAGGGGACGAAGCGGCGGTAAGAGACCTGATCGCCCACGGGGCGGACAAGGTGTACCGGGTGCCGGGCGAGCAATACCTGCATTACCAGGACGAGGTCTATGCCGGCGCGGTCACCAAACTGGTGAAGACTTTCCGGCCAAGCATCTTTTTGATGGGTGGCACGATCAACGGCCGTTCGCTCGCACCACGGGTGGCGACCCGCCTCCAGACCGGCCTGACCGCCGACTGCACGGAACTGGATATCGACCCGGAGCGCAAGCTCCTGCTGCAGACCCGTCCGGCTTTCGGCGGGAATATTATGGCCACCATCATCTGCCAGTACCGGCGGCCCCAAATGGCGACGGTGCGCCCCAAGGTGCTGCCCCGGGCGGAGAGTAACCCGGAGCGGACCGGGCGGGTGATTGAGGTTCCCGTCGATCTGTCTGATCTTAAGGAGCGGGTGCGCATCGTGGGCGCCCAGGAAAACCCGGCGGATATGATCAGCTTGGACGAAGCGGATATTATCGTCTCAGGCGGGCGGGGTTTGGGCAAACCGGAAAACTTCCGCTTAATCGAAGAGCTGGCCCACCTGCTTGGGGCGGCCGTGGGCGCGTCGCGGGCGGCGGTAGACGAGGGCTGGGCGCCTTACGCCTGCCAGGTGGGGCAGACGGGGAAGACGGTGAGCCCGAAGCTGTACATTGCCTGCGGGATTTCCGGGGCAGTGCAGCACCAGATTGGGATGCGCTCGGCGGATACGATAATCGCCATTAATAAGAACCCGGAAGCGCCGATTATGATCCTCGCGGATGTGGGGATTATCGGGGATGTAGTCGGGCCACCGCGCAAGGCGTGTTTCTGGCTTTTTT
>CAZHIT010000173.1:1913-5675 GCA_964533125.1 uncultured Candidatus Sumerlaeota bacterium | reverse complement strand
GAGCACCGCGGGCGCAGCCACCCGCAGCGGACGGTTGCGCGGGCGGCGGAGTGGCTCCGGAATCAGATGGCGCTTTCGGCCATGACCGGGCTTGAACCGGGGAAGGTTTATGACCTGACGCTGGCGGGCTTGGAGGGCGGCGCCGGCTATGTTAGGGCGCAGGGGTATTTGGGGAAAGAAAAGGACAGCCCGAACTTTGTGATCTTTCCGGTGGTGGTTTCGGCGGCCGATGATCCGGCGGGGTTTGACCGGGCGGCGGCGGAGGTTGTGGACGGGTTAACCGACCGGGCGAAATTGGTGATTGTGAGCCGGAGCGCGGCGGAGGCGGCGGCCTGGGGCGGGTACTTTGCGGCCCGGCTGCGCGAAGCGGGCAAGGCGGTTACGGTGATTACCGGCAGCGGGGAGGAGTTCATGGATCCGAATGGCGTTGTCGCCCGGCTGTGGGAGCACCTGGCGCTGCCGGAACCGCCGGATTCGCCGGTGACGCCAGAACAGCCGGAGCTGCCGGTCACGACCAATCCAGAGGGCACATCGGCAGAAACACCGCCGGTGACATCCGATCCGCCGGTAAATGCCGATCCACCAGTGACAACCAATGCTCCGGTCACTCCGCCTGGTCCGCCGGTCACCTCTCAGGTTACTCCACCGGTTTGGTCGGCAGTACTGGCGGCGGCCATGCTGGCGGCTCACCCTACCACCGCCGGCGAGGTAAACATCCTGCCGCTGGTGACCGCCTTGCTGCGGGAGGACGCGGGCATGGAGGCGGTGGCGCTGGCGCGGGCCTTTGCTATCGCGGATCCAGACGGGCTAACTCAAAGATTGGATTCGGTTTTACAGGCGGCAACGCACCTGCCGCTTTCGCCCCAGCCGGAGACGGGGGCGGGCATTGCGGCCCGGGTGAGCGCGCCGGACGAAACGGAGCCGGCCTTGCTGGCTTACCTCGACCTTGCGGCCCTGGCCTGGGCGCTGGTCTTCCCGGATACAGCCTATGATCACACGCTGTATGGGGTGAGCTGGGGGGACCTTGCCGATTGGATCGGGGCCCACCTGAGCACGCCTTTGGCGGCCCCGCTGAAGCAGTTCTTCCGGCTGCTGCTGGAGGACTTAAAAGAGCTGACCTTTAGCCGGCTGGACGGCCTGGGGTTTTCGGAGCGGGCGCTGCAGTCGCTGCGTACCGACGCGGAAGTCAGGGAGATTCGGGCGGCAGTCAGGCAGCGGGCCAAAGAGAAGCTAACGGCGCCGCGCAGCAGCATCGGCTTAAACGGGTTGGAGATTTTCTTAAAGGAGCAAATGGGCCCGACGAGCGACCTGAATAAATGCCTGGAAGCAGTTGGCCAGGATTACCCGGCGGCGGAGGATGCGGTCCGGCAGACGATTGGGCGGATTGTGCCGCCCGGGTCGGGGCGGGAGAAGGCGATTGACGCCTATATCGACCGGCAATGGGAGGGACTCCGGGCCCGGGAGGGGCTGCGGGTGCGGGTGCTGACCCGGGAGAGCCGGGCGCGCAACCTGCTCCAGAGCGAACTCTCGGAGCGGGTGCAAATCCTGCAGGAGTGGCTGGAGCTTTTGCACCCGGCGGTCCCGGTACAGCCGGAGGCGGTGGAGCGATTGCGGAAGATCCGGGAGAAACTCCTGGGGCAGATAAGAGCTTTCGGGGATCAGATTAACGGGGCGGACCGGGACGAGACGGCGGCAACGGGCCGGTGCGTGCTGCGGGCGGCGCTTAAGCAAATCGGCGAGGCCCTGCGCGCTGGGCCGGCGCCCGACCCCTTTGCCTTTGTCCCCCTCCTGCTCCGCGGTCAGATGCTGCTGGCGGCGGACCGGCGGCCGCTGCTGGTGCGGGAGATGAACGAGATAGCGGGCTGGGAGCCGTGGCGGCAGATGCTGCAGCACCTCTCGGAGCCGTCTCTCTCGCCGGAGGAGACGATTGCACGCATCGAGGATGACCAGGCGGCCGACCCCGACGCTTACGAGGATTATGGCGCCGCCCTGCACCTGTACGAATACCTGGGCCGGGAAGCCCCGGACTACGAAGCCCGGATAAAGGCGGCGGAGCGGGACGCCGCGGCCGCGCAGACGAGCTTTGGCAGCCGCCTGCGCCTGGCCTGCGCCTACGGGCAGATTGAAGAGAGCACTAAAGAGACGCTGCTCGCGGTCGACCGGGAACTGGGGCGCTATTACCGCGACAGCCGCAACTACGCCCATTACCGGGGGTTTTTGGCTTGCCTCTGGGACCGGGCGGAGGCGGAGCGGGAGCAGCGGCGGGAGGAGTACCGGGCGCGACTTAATGACCTGGCGGACCCGGGCGAAGCGGAGGCGCCGCTGCTGACCCGGGCGCAGTACGCACTCCGGCAGGATAATTTTGCCCTGGTGCAGGAGTGCATCAACCGGCTGGAGGGTGGGCGGACCGGACCGGAGGACCTGGCGGGGGCGGAGCTGGAAAAAGACTACCACGCCGCCTTCGTCCAGGGGTACGACGCGCTGTACCGGGTTTGCGGCCGGGCCGAGCACCGCCAGGATTCGCCCAAAAACTGGGGGCACAGGGCTCTCAGTAACCGCAGACTGAATACCTGGAGTTCGCACAACGAAGGTAAGAACGCCAAACGCTTTTTGGATAACTGGATTAGCGGCAAGGACGACCCGGGCACGGCGGCGGCGGTGAATGTTTTCCTGAACGAGCTGGGCGTAAAGGCCGACCGGACCGAGCGCCGCAAGGATATCGCGGGGAGCGAGATGTACGAGGTGTACCAGGCGGCGGTAAAACCGCTCGCCGCCGGGCTGAAGGACTACGCCCACCCCATCGCCAAGTATGGCACGGCGCTGGAGCCGAAGCTGCACGTGGTCTGCCTCTTCGGGTGCAAGGGGACCTCGACCGTGGCCAATATCTTAACCCGCCAGCTGCAGTTACACGGGCCGACGATTGTGCTGCTTGACGGTACCCTGAGTTTGTTTGAACGCCGCACGCTCGCAGCTGAGTTTAAGGCGCTCACCAGCGGCCAAAACTCCTTTTTGCTCATCGACCGGGTGCTGCTGCTGTACCTCGGGAGCCTGGACGCCGGCGAGCGGATGGTGGCCATGCTGCGCTGCACCCTGCCCTACACCTTTGAGCAACCGTACTGCGACGGGTTTGCGGCGGTGCGGGACGAGATGTTCTTTGGGCGGATTGCGGAGCGCAACAATATTTGCAGCGAAAACGGGGCGAACCTGGTGTTCGGGGGCCGCCAACTGGGTAAAACGGCGCTGCTGCAGCGGGCGAGGAGCATTCTGCACCACCCGGAAGAGAAGATGTATGCCCTCCATGTCGACATCCGCCGACAGCGGGCAGCGGACCTGCCGGGCTGCCTTAGGCTGGAGCTGGAGAAATGCGGTCTGCGTCTGGGCGGCGCGGCGACTCTGGAGGCGATTTGCGAGCGCCTGGCCGAACTGTACCGCATGGGGAAGATTGCCCGGTTGCAGGTGTTCTTTGACGAGGTGGACGCGTTCTTTGCCGAGGCCGCCCGCGATGGGTACGCGGTGCTGGAGCCGGTGGTGAAAATGATGCGGGAGACGAATAAGAAGGTGCGCTTTGTGTTTACCGGACTGCACAATGTGGCCCATACCCGCTCGGCCATCAAGGATAACGGTATCCTGCTGCAGCTGGGGTCGCCGCTGTGCATTTCGCCCCTGTCGCCGGCCGATGCGAGGCGTCTGGTGGAACGGCCGCTCTCGTACCTCGGATTTAAGATCGAAGAGCAGCAGCTGGCCTTGATTTTGGCCTACACC
>CAZHIT010000173.1:0-1903 GCA_964533125.1 uncultured Candidatus Sumerlaeota bacterium | reverse complement strand
TACCCGGGTCTGCTGCACAAGCTCTGCTTTACCCTGGTGCAGTCGGTGTGCGGCAATTACCCCCAGTACTACCGGCCGGAAGCCGAAAACCCGCCCTACACCATCAGCGACGAACAGCTCCAGGCCGTGTTTGCCCAGAGCGACCTGGAGACGGAGCTGAACCTGCGCATCCGGGCGACGATCAACGAGACCGATGAGCACTATAAGATGGTGGCGAACATTATCGCCTACCTGGTGTACGAGGACCGGGCGGACGGAGTGGTTAACCTCTACGGTTACAGCCGGGAACAGATCCGCGGCTGTGTGGACATTCCCTGGCTTACGGCTCTCCCGAACGATGATTTGACCGTGCTGCTGCAGGAAATGGTGGAGATGGGGATTTTGTGGAGCAAGCCGGGATCCGGCCGGTACCGCCTGAGCAAGCCGGGCTTTTTGGCGAACATCGGCACCGAAGAAGAGGTGCTGGCGACGCTGCTGGCGGGTGGGGGAGGTGAGGCCGGATGCTGAAAGCGGCTTCGGAACTGTGGTGGGAAGAGATTACCGGGCCGGTACGCCTGACCGAGGCTTTGCTGCTGGCCTTGCAGCAGGGGAAATCAGTGGTGTTCCGCATCGATCCGGACCTGCCCTGGCGGTGGGTGCTGCGGGGGATTTTGGAGCAGGCGATCCATGACTATGGGTTGGGGACGGTGATCATCGACAGCGCCGACGAGTACCGGGGCGGCGACCTGGGCGAATACCTGGTGGGGCGGATTGACCCGCGCCGGGTGGCGGACTATTTGCGGGCCCGGAGTGACCGGGCGAAGTTTTGGCGGGAGAGCGGGATACTGGAGGGCAAGGTGGTGTGGGCCAAGGGCGTGCCGGCGGCGCAGGCGGAAGCCTGGCTGCAGTTTGCGGCCGAGAGCCGGCGGCGGACCCAGGGGGCAGGCGGCTGTTTGTTGGAATTGGCGCCGGGGGTGGGACCGGAGCGGTTGACCCGGGGCCTGGAGGTTATCCGCTACGACGAGTACATCACGCCGCAGGATTTGCAGCTGTTTACGGCCATCGTCGCTGCCCGCAGCGGGGTGCCGGCGCCCTTGCGGGCATACGCGGCCGGGGTGGCGGCCAACCTCTGTGCGCCGGACCCGGAAGCGGCGGAGATGCTCCTTAGCCGGTTGGATTGGGCTGCGGCCGAACCGGTGGCTGGGCTGAGTGAGTTGCTGGTGCAGGAGGATACCGACCTGCGCCGGGGGAGGGGGCCGGCGCACCCCTTTGCCCTGCTGCGGCAGGGGGATACTGATGCGCTGCTGCGGCGGGTGTGGACGGCGCAGATCCAGATTGCCTTCCCGCTGATTGAGCTGGAGCGGGTGAAGATAATCAACCGGTACCGGGCGGAGATTGGGGCGGCGCTGGAGACGGCGTACTGGAACCCGGTTAGTGGTCTGTACGAGCGGATTACCCAGTACGGCGGGCGGCCGGCGGACCCATTGGAACTGGAACTGGGGACGCTGGTGTATATGATGCAGGTGCGAAGGAAGCCGGAGGGGGACCAGTACCTGCTGTATATCCCACTTGAGGCGGACCGGTTGCGGCTGAAGTTTTTGCATCGCTGCCGGAACCTGCTGGCGCACTTAAAGCTGTGTACGCCGGCGGAGATGACGGAGCTGTTTGGCGGAGGGAAGAACGGGCAGGGGTAAGCGGGATGGCGGGTCGGCGGGTCGGCGGGTGGCGGCGTGTCGGCGGGCGGCGGCGTGTCGGCTGGGTGCGGCGGGTCCGTTCCGGCGGGACGAAGGGGCCGAACGCCGCGTGTCAAGGGGACAGTCCCCCTGACACACCCACGAATCGTCTTTTCGGTTGTAGGGGCCGGACGCCTGTATAGGGGGACATGGTTTACACTTTATCCGAGGACATGGTTTACACAATTATG
>CAZHIT010000172.1:0-5677 GCA_964533125.1 uncultured Candidatus Sumerlaeota bacterium | reverse complement strand
GTCCTCGCGGCGGTGGCTCCGGACTTCGCGACCCAGGGGAGCCAGGTGACCGCGAAGGCCGTCGACGCCTACGTCACCGCCTACACCATGGAACAGGTGCTATCGCCCGACAATGTCACCCTGGTTTACGCCGAGGACGGGAAGTCCCTCCCCGGCAAGAGCGAGGGGGGCAGCGGGCCCTACCTGGTCGTGGTCCGCCAGGACACCTACGCCCAGAACTGGTGCAAGTTCGTGGCGGAAGTCGATATCCAGTGACCGCGGCTATCTGTGTCCATGACCTCACTTACGCTTATCGTCCGGGCGGGCGGCGCATCCTCGATGGGATTAACCTCACCCTCCAGCCGGGGGAGACCCTGGCCCTCTTGGGCGGGGGAAAAAGTACGCTCTGCCTTGCGCTCTGCGGCCTGATTCCCCACAGCCTGGGCGGGGTGATGGAGGGAGAGGTCAGCATCTTTGGGACCAGCACCCGGGCCCTCACCCCGGCCCGGCTCGCGCTTAAGGTGGGCATCGTCTTCCAAAACCCGGAGCACCAGCTGTTTTTGCCCCGGATCCGGAACGAGCTGGCCTTCGCGCCAGAGAACCTTTGCCGTCCTCCTGTGTCGATTAGGGAGGCGGTAGGCGCGGCGGCGGCCGAGCTGGGGATAACGGAGCTGCTCCCGGCGAACCCGAACGCCCTCTCCGGCGGGCAACAGCAGCTGGCGGTGCTGGCCTCCGTCTTCTGCCAGGACCCGGATATCCTCATCCTGGATGAGGTCCTGTCGCAGCTCGACGCGGCCAACACCGATATCGTCCTGGCGGCGCTCCGCCGCCGGCGCGAACGGGGCAAAACCCTGGTGCTGGTAGACCACCGCCCGGCGCACCTGACCGGGGCGGACCAGCGGCTGGCGCTCATTGATGGCCGGCTGATCCCGGCTGAACCAACGGGCGGAAGCGGCGAGGTGCGGCCATGAACTTCTGGGAACTCGATAATCTCAGTTTTGCCTGGCCGGGCCGGCCGCCGCTCCTCAACGGGCTATCCCTCAGCCTTGGGGAGAGCGACACCGTAGCCCTCTCCGGCCCGAACGGCAGCGGCAAAACCACCCTTGGGAAGCTGATGCTGGGCCTGCTGCGCCCGACCGCCGGGGAGGTGCGCCTCCTGGGCCGGCCCATCGCGTCCTACACCCTGGGGGAGATCGGGCGCCGCGTCGGTTATGTGCTGCAAAACCCGGGCCGGCAGCTGTTCTGCGCTACGGTGCGGGAGGAGATCGCCTTTGGCCTCGGGTTTCTGCCCCTAAGCGAGGCGGAGCAGCAGGAACGCACCGACCGCCTGATCGCGGAGTTTGACCTCGGGCGGGTGGCGGGAGAGTTTCCCCTCAACTTAAGCCAGGGTGAAAAGCAGCGGGTGGCCATCGCCGCCGTCCTCGCTTTGCAGCCGGCGTTTTTGCTCCTGGATGAGCCAACCACGGGGCTCGATCCGGTGCGGCAGGATCAATTGGCGTCGCTCCTCGCGCAGGTAAGGGCGCGGGGCACCGGGTATTTGCTCATCAGCCACGACCGCGAATTTTGCCGGCGCTGCACGCAGCGGACCCTGACACTTTCGGGAGGAGGGATCGCTTGGCGGACAGACGGGTAAGCTATGTGGCCGACCCGCGGACGCGTCTGGCGGTGGTCGGCGTCGTCTCCACCCTCGCGATTCTCATCCGCGACTGGCGGTGGCTTTTGGCGCTTACCCTGTTAACTCTGGCGGGTCTGGCCTTGGCCGGCGCTGAGCCGGGCCTGTTGCTCCGACGGGCGCGACGCCTAGGACCGCTGCTGATTAGCCTTCTCCTCATCCAAAGCGTCTTTACCCGCCAGGGCCAGCCGCTCCTCAGCGTGGGCGGATTCACCCTCCTCACCGACCAGGGGGCAGCGCTCTCGGCCTCGGTGGTCCTCCGTCTGGCGGTTATCAGTCTCAGCGCCATCTTCCTCCTGGGGAGCGAGCCGATGGAACTGGTGCTGGGCTTGGTCAAGTTGCGGGTGCCGGACGAGGTCGCCTTCATGGTCCTCCTCGCCATCCGCTTTCTCCCGGTGCTGCAGACCGAGGTGCAGGATACCCTGATTGCGGTGCAGCTCCGGGGCGTGGACTTAACGCGCATCCCGGCCGGGGCGAAGCTCCGCCTCTATACCGGCTTTTTCCTGCCCGTCGTCGCCGGCACGCTCACCCGGGCGCGGCAGACGGCGCTCGCGATGGAAGCCCGGGCGTTTCGGGCGTACCCGAAGCGGACTTATGTCGACGATCTCTCGCTCTCCGGCCGTGACTGGGTGACCATCATCGCCGCCCTGGCCGGCGGGCTGGCCTATTATATCTGGTATCGGAGGTGGTAAGCGATGCGCGTCTTCGCGGTCCTCGGAGTCAGCAAATCGGGCAAGACCACGACGATTGAAGCGATCATCCGCGAATTGCGCCGCCGGCGCTATACCGTGGGAACGGTCAAGGATATCCATTTTGAGGCCTTTGCCATCGACGGGCCGGGCACCAACACCAACCGCCACCGCGCGGCCGGGGCGAGCCTGGTGACCGCCCGCGGCCTGGGGGAGACCGATGTGCTTTTTCCGGCGCGGCTCCCGGTGGAGCAGATTCTGCGCTTTTATGACCAGGACTTCGTCATCCTGGAGGGGGCGGCCGACGCCAATGTCCCCCGCATTATTACCGCCCACAGTTTGGCCGAGGTAGCCGAGCGGCGCGACCCCCGGGCCTTTGCCGTGAGCGGGGTTATCGCTGCCGGGGCGCGGGAGGTGGAGGGCCTGCCGGCCTTTGACGCCCGGACGGACGTCGCCGCCCTGGTGGACCTCATCGAAGCCAAGGTGGGGCGCATCCTCCCCAATGTGCCGGTGGAGTGCTGCGGGCACTGCGGCAGCAGCTGCGAAGAGCTTTTGGCGGCCATCTTGCGCGGCGAGCGGTCGCGGGAGGACTGCCGGTTGGATACGGCTGAGGTGGAACTGCGCATCGACGGGGAGAAGGTCAAGATTGTGCCTTTTGTGCAGGACTTGCTGCGCGACACTCTTACCGGGCTGGTCGGGAACCTCGAGGGGTACCGGCGGAACGGGCGGATTGAGATTAGTTATCGGGCGAAGGAGCCGGACGGGCGGTAAACGGAACTAGCGGCGGCAGTATCAGGGCGAGCATTAATGTGATCCAACGCTTAACCAGGACAGAGTTTGGATTACGTCATTGCGGGGAGCGCAGCGACGCGGCAAAGACGCCCCCCGCCGCCTCGTCGCCACAATCGCCTGTATCACTTAAAAGCAAAGGACCCGCGTTAAGCTGGTCTGTCCATGAAGGTAAAGGGCTTGAATCGTAACCAGGTCCAGGGCGCGCGCATCAAAACGCTGCCGCAGACGCAGACTAGGTCACAGAACGGCAGCGTTTTTGATAACCGGCGTTATGAATAGATAAACATAACGACGGGAGGAGACCAACATAAGGAGGAGTATAATGTTAGGTGAGTTTATTAATGAACCTCTGCGCGACTTCGCGCAGGAAGAGGTCCGGGCGGCCTTTGCGGCGGCGCTCGGGCGGGTCGAACAATCTTTGGGCCGGAGTTACCCGATCGTAATCGGCGGGCGCGCCATCGAAACCGAAAAGATTATCACATCAATCAACCCCTCGGCCGCGGCGGAGGTCGTGGGCCGGGTGGCGGCGGCCGATACGGCACTCGCGGGGCAGGCGGTGTCAGCCGCGGCGGCAGCCTGGCCGGCCTGGGCGGCCTGGGGCGCGGCCGAGCGGGCCAGGTTCCTCGTCAAAGCCGCAGCCATCATGCGCCGGCGGCGCGACGAGCTTTCGGCCTGGATGGTCTTTGAGGCCGGCAAGAACTGGGCCGAGGCCGACGCCGATACCTGCGAAGCCATCGATTTCCTCGAGTTTTACGCCCGGGAAAGCTTGCGCCTGGGGGGCACGCAGCCCCTCATCCGGGTGCCGGGCGAGGATAACGAACTCACCTACCTTCCCCTGGGGGTAGGGGTAGTGATCCCGCCCTGGAATTTCCCCCTGGCGATTACCGCCGGCATGACCGCCGCCGCCATCATTGCCGGGAACACGGTGGTCTTAAAGCCCGCAAGCACCACGCCGGTAATCGCGGCCCAGTTCTTCGCCATCCTGGAGGAAGCGGGGCTCCCGGACGGGGTGGTAAATTACCTGCCCGGCAGCGGCGGGGCTATCGGTGACTACCTCGTCACCCACCCGCAGGTCCGCTTCGTCAACTTCACCGGCTCCCAGACGGTCGGCCTGCGCATCAGCGAACTCGCGGCCAAGGTCGCTCCCGGACAGACCTTCATCCGCCGGGTGGCGGCTGAGCTCGGGGGCAAGGACGCCATCGTGGTCGACGCCAGCGCCGACCTGGAGGCGGCGGCCCAGTCCGTGGTCGTATCCGCCTTCGGTTTCCAGGGGCAGAAATGCTCGGCCTGTTCCCGGGTCATCGCCGTCCGCTCCGTATACCCGGAACTGGTGGCGCGCATCGAGGCGAAGATGGCTGAGCTGAAGCTCGGGCCGGCCAAGGATAACGCCCCGGTTGGGCCGGTGATCGACAAAACGGCGCTCGGGCGCATCCGTGACTATATCGCCACCGGCAAGCGCGAAGGCTTACTCGTCGCCGGGGGCAGCACCCGCGAAGACCTGGGCGGGTTCTATGTCGAGCCCACCCTCATCGCCGACGTTGCCCATGACGCGGTGATCGCGCAGGAGGAGATCTTCGGCCCGGTACTTTCGGCCATCGCCGCCGACGATTTTGACCAGGCCCTGCAGTACGCCAACAGCACGGTGTACGGGCTTACCGGCGCCGTCTTCGCCCGCGACCGGGCCAAACTCGAGCAGGCCCGGCGGGAGTTTCATGTGGGGAATTTGTACCTAAACCGTAAATGCACCGGGGCCTTGGTTGGCGCCCAGCCCTTTGGCGGGTTTAACCTCTCGGGCACCGACTCCAAGGCCGGTGGACGGGATTATCTGCTGCTGTTCTCCCAGGCTAAGGTGGTTGTCGAGCAGTTCTGATCTCATTTTGTAATCGGTCAGGAAAGAAGCCCCGGCGCGGGCTTTTTTCTTTTGGCGCAGTCTTTGATAAATCACCCCGCAGCGGGTAAACTAAGTGCAAGGAGGTGAGCGCATGGGCAAAATCGTCTGCCTTTCCAATTGCATTCACCGCGGCGACGGCGACTGCAAGCTTGATTATACCGCCATTACCCGGGACACCACCTCGGTGCTTTGCTTCGAGTACGCCGCTGACCCGAGTATGGGTGAGGCCGGGGAAGAAACGATGGCCGTGCCGGAGATGATGGCCGGGCCGGAGGATTCGGAAGATCTGATGGCCGGGCTGGTCGGTTCGGAGGGAACGACGGCGGGACCGGGCAGTTCGGAAGATCTGATGGCTGGGCTGGTCGGTTCGGAGGAAACGATGGTGGGGCCGGAGGAGAGCGAGCAATGGCGGTCCGGCTGGCGGAACTGAGTTATCTGGTGCGGATTAGAGCGTGTTATGCGGTCCGCTTCGGAGGTTGAGGTGGTACGGTGGAACTGGTGCTCTGGTTGTCGCTGATCTTGAATGTTTGGCTGCTGTTGTATTGGGTTAAGCGGCGGCTGAAGTAGGGTATATATAATGATGGAAGCGGTGGGCGGGGCGGGGGAGGGATCCTCGGCTCCGCCGTTTTTTGTGCCAATGGTACAGTCCCTCGG
>CAZHIT010000171.1:5490-5764 GCA_964533125.1 uncultured Candidatus Sumerlaeota bacterium | reverse complement strand
GACCACTGCAGCGCGGGCGGAAACAGGAAACGCTCCAGCATTTGCGCGGCGCTCGCGACCGAGCCGTCGGCGGTGGTAAGCGTCGCTCCCTCCGCCCGGATATAGTCGATCACCCGCTGGCTACCGTCGATATCCTGGTACTCCTGCGGGAAATAACCGATTTTTACCGTCTGCCCTATCGTTACCGTCCCGCTATCCGGCTTCAGCCGACCGGACAGCAGGTTTAAGAGCGTGGTCTTGCCGCTGCCGTTGGGGCCCACGATGCCGACCCGGT
>CAZHIT010000171.1:0-5447 GCA_964533125.1 uncultured Candidatus Sumerlaeota bacterium | reverse complement strand
GCTGAAGGCCCGCACCACCGGCCCGGCTCCGAAATCTTTGCTGATCCCAGCCGCCTCGATGACCTGCCGCCCCAGACGGGAGCCGCCGGCGGTGATCTCGATCGTCTCTTCGCCGGCCGCCGGGGTCTCGGCTTGCAGCTGTTCGAAGCGGTCGATTCTGGCCTTCTGCTTGGTCGTCCGGGCCTTCGCGCCCCGCTGCATCCAGGCCAGTTCCCGGCGCAGGAGGTTTTGCCGTTTCAGCTCGCTCGCTTCCATCTGCTCCTCGCGCTCCGCCTTGATGGTCAAGTACTGGCTGTAGTTGCCGTTGTAGCTGTACAGCCTCCCCCTCGACAGTTCAACTATCCCACTAGCCACCCGGTCGAGGAAGTAGCGGTCGTGGGTCACCATCAGCAGCGCCCCTTTGCGTATTTGCAGGTACTGCTCCAGCCAACTGACGGCCGCGTTATCGATTTGGTTGGTGGGTTCATCCAAAATCAAGAGGTCGGCCGGATTGATGAGCGCGCCGGCCAGGGCCACCCGCTTGCGCTGGCCCCCGGAGAGGTCCCCCACCCGGGCGGTAAAATCGGTAACCCCCAGCCGGGTCAGAATAATCTTGGCCTCGCTTTCCCATTGCCAGGCGCCTGAGGCATCCATCTTCTGACTCAGGCTGATCAGCCGTTCGGACTGCGCATGGTCGGAAGGATCCGCCTCGGCCAGAGCGAGCGCGGCCTCGTACTCGCGGATCAGCTGCGCCGCCGGGCTGCTCCCCCGGAAGACCTGGGAGAGTACCCCGGCCTCTGGCGCGAAAACGGGGTTTTGGGGCAGGTATTCGACCCGCAAGCCGCTGCTGCGGATAATCTGCCCGGCGTCCGCAGGCTCCTGGCCGGCGATAATGCGCAGCAAGGTGGTTTTTCCGGTGCCGTTAACCCCAATGAGACCGATCTTGTCCCCGCTGCCGATCCCGAAGGTCACCTCGGCAAACAGAGTCCGGTCTCCATAACTCTTCGCTAAACCCTCAGTCGCCAATATATGCATGGTCTTCTCCTTTGCCTGTGCCGGCTATCTGGTCTGATCCGCCCGCAGCTCCCATTACGAAACGACACCCCCTGCTGTTGCGGCAGGAGGTGCTCAACCGATAGGACCGGCAGCCACCGGCGCCTTGGTTATTTGCCGTTTAGCCTCCAGAATTCGGCCATTTCGCTACCGGTGGCAAACCAGGCCCCGCCCAGCCGCGTGATGTACTGCAGAAGATCTTCGAGCAAAGCAATCCGCCCGGGGGTCCCAATCGTCTGGGGGTCAAACTGCGCCACATAGCATAGGCCGTATTTGTAGTATCCCCGGTACTCTCCCTTCCAGGCGCTGACGGCGTGGCTGTAATTGGCCGGCCGGCCCTGCCCGGTGGGGAATGCGGGGGTGTAGTTAAAGGCAAAATACGGGAAATCGTTTAGCTCCCACTGGGCCGGGATTTCCACGATGTCGCTTTTCTGCCCGTCCAAGGTGATGAAATAGGGCAGGTCGCTGCCGTGCATGGAGCTGGAGTACTCAAAGCCAAACTCCCGGAGCAGACCTAGGGTCTCTTCGGTGATTTCGCCTTCCGGCGCCCGGAATCCCTTGGGAGTAACCCCGCAAACCGCTTCTAAGGCCCGGATGCCTTTTTCGAACTCGGCCCGCTGGGTCGCGATGGGCAGGGTGGCGTAGTGCTCGTGGGCGTAACCGTGGTGGGCGATTTCGTGGCCGCGACTGGCGATGGCTTTAACCGCCTCCGGGTACATTTCGGCAATCTTACCGGGGACAAAGAAGGTGGCCCGGACCCCGTAGGCATCAAAGGCCTGCAGCACCCGGTCCAGTCCCCGCTTGATGCCATACTGGCCCATGGACAGGGTCTTCGGCCGGCGGATGGCGTCTGGGGACAGGTTCAGCCAGAACAGTTCCGCATCCAGGTTGACCGTGATCAGCACCGCGCAATTGGCTTGCTGGGGCCAGACCACCGAATTATCCAACATTTCCCTAACCTCCTCCATATCGCTCTTGCCGGGGGCTAATAGTTCTGCCGCCACCAGGCGGAGATTTCGCTGCCGGTGGCAAACCAGACATCGGGATAACTCAGAATGTGCTGGATCAGCTTCTCCAGCATCATCACCCGGCCCGGCTTACCGATTACCTGCGGGTGCATCATCAGGCAGAAGCAGAGGCCGAACCGGTAGTAGCCGTCGAACTCCCGGGAGAAATTATCGAAGACATAGTCGTGGCTGCTGATCCGGGCCTGGCCGCTGGGTTCCGCCGGGAAATAGCTGTAGGCGAACTGCACATAGTCATCGAGCTCCCAGTGGGCCGGAATTTCGATCAGGTTGGTCTCCTTCCCGTCGATGACCGTGCGGTACGGCCGGTCGTCCCCCCGCATGGAGCTGGAGAAGAGGAAGCCTAAGTTATTGAGAATCCCGGGGGTCTCCGGCGCCCAGTCCCCGGAAGGCGTCCGGTAACCGGTGGCTTCCTTCCCGATCAGGCGTTTAAAGATCGCCTGGCTTTTGGCGATGATTTCGTACTGCTCGTCGACGGTCTTATCCACAAACCGCTCGTGGGTGTAGCCGTGGTGGCCGATGTCGTGCCCGGCGGCCGCGATTTGGACAAAGGTGTCCGGGTAATGCTCGGCCACCCACCCAGGCACGAAGAAGGTCGCCGGGAGGTTGTACCGCTTCAGCAGGTCCAGAATCCGCGGCGCCGAACGGGGCGGCCCGTACTGCCCGAGGGAGAGGGAGCGGATGAACTTTTCGCCGTTCGGGAAATCGGTGTTCCCATTGGCCCAGGTGGTCTCGGCATCCAGATCAAAGGTCAGCATTACCGCACAGCGGGCGCCGTTTGGCCATTTTACCGGTAACTCACTCACTTTGCTACAGACCTCCTTTATCCCAGTCGGTTATCCCCATTAAGTATGACATTTTCGCCGCCAGCCGATTCTTTCCTTCCCACAAAGCAAATATCCGGGGCGGCCACAGCCGGTCTACCCTTTCTCCCGGACAGCGCCGCCGTCCGCTCCAAAAAGAGATGGGAAGGAATCAGTCCATTCCTTCCCACCTCTTCATCATCTCACTATGCAGGCCAAAGCGCTCCATCACCCGCCAGACTGTTTGGCTGATTACCGCCTGGAGCGTCTCCGGCCGGGTATAAAAGGCCGGCACCGGCGGGGCAATCACCACCCCCAGGCGACTGAGTTTGAGCATGTTCTCCAGATGAATGGGGTTTAGGGGGGTTTCCCGGGCCAGCAGCACCAGTTTCCGTTGCTCCTTGATGGTCACATCCGCCGCCCGGTTGATCAGATTATCGGCATAGCCGCCGGCGACGCCCGCGAGAGTCTTCATGCTGCACGGCGCCACCACCATTCCGTCACCGGGGAAGGAGCCGCTGGCGATGGCGGCGCCCAACCGGTCATCCGGGTAATAGCAACTGGCCAGAGCGATCACTTCTGACAGAGTATAATCGGTCTCCGCTTCGATGGTGGCCTGGCCCCACCGGCTCACCACCAAGTGCGTTTCCACCCCCTGGAGCCGAAGTTCTTGCAGCAGCCGGATTCCGTAGATGGCTCCGGTCGCCCCGGTGATTCCGACGATTAACCGCATGGCTTCATCCTCCTCACCTCAGACGCGCATTTTCCCGGTACTGCTTGAAACCGATGAGGACCAGCAGGCCTAAGCCCACCAGGTTAATTGCGTAGTTCGGCCAGAACAGGGCGAGAGCCGCGAGGAACAGCCCGGCCCGTTCCGCCGGCGTCGTCAGCCGGAGGAACCATTGGTTAATGCCGTTCGCCAGCGCGTAGCAACCGACGAAGATCGCCAGGCTGGAGAGCAGAATCTGCCCAACCGGACCACTGAGGAGAATCTCCGGCCGGTACACAAAGACGAAGGGGATGATGTAGGCGACAATCCCGAGGCGCATGGCGTCAAAACCCGTCCGCATCGGGTCCGCCTCAGCGATGGAAGCCGCTGTAAAGGCAGCGATTGCGACCGGCGGGGTCATAGTGGCCATCGCGGCGTAGTACAGGATGAACATATGGATGGCCATCGTGTCCGCGCCAACTTTAATGAGCGCTGGGGCGGCCAGGGAAGCGGCCAGGATATAGGTCGGGGTGATGTTCATGCCCAAACCTAAAATCAGGGTAACGACCATGGTCAAAAACAGCGCCAGGAACAGGCGCCCGGCCGCCAGGGCCATCACCAGGGAGGTGAATTTCACCCCTACACCGGTCAGGGAAATAATCCCGACGATAATCCCGGACGCGGCACAGGCAATAGCGATCGTCATAATGGTCTTAACCGAGCCCGCGAGCGCCGCCAGCGTCTTGGTTAGGGTCATCCACTGCCGCCGGTCCCGGGTCAGATAGCTCGCGGCCAGGAGCAGCAAGGTCGATTCAAACACGGCCCGGTGGACGGTAAACCCGCTTAAGATTCGGTACACCAGCCATACCAGGGGGCCCAGGAAGCGCAGG
Organism: uncultured Candidatus Sumerlaeota bacterium; assembly: GCA_964533125.1. Classification (GTDB taxonomy): domain Bacteria; phylum Bacillota; class SLNR01; order SLNR01; family JBMNPB01; genus CAZHIT01. The sequence continues at coordinate 988 of CAZHIT010000171.1, read as the reverse complement.
CTCTGCAGCAAGGTCGGTCCCAGACGCGGCAGTTCGCTCCGGGGAATCCCCTTGAGCCCAAGTTTTACTGAAGCGCTGTCCACCCCCAGGAAACCCGAGCCGAAGTACTGCAGCGCCGGGATAAAAGCAACGCGACTGACGGTGGCGTAGTTGACTCCGATCACCTCGGCCATGACAAACGCGACCGCGCCCATGACCGGCGGCATGATGGTGCCACCGCAGGAGGCTGCCGTCTCGACGGCGGCGGCAAAATGAGCCGGGTAGCCCATCCGCTTCATCATCGGGATGGTAAACGAGCCGGTGGTCGCCACATTGGCGATCGGACTGCCGGAGATACTGCCGAACAGGGCGCTGGCGATAACCGCGGTCTGCGCCATCCCGCCCCGCTTCGCGCCCACCACGCTGCGCGACAGAGCAAAGAAAACATCCCCGGCACCGCTGGCGCTGAGCACCTCGCCGAACAGAGAGAACATGAAGATATAGGTGGAAGCGGTACCGATGGGCATCCCGAAGATCCCGTTCGTCGTCATCGTGGTCAGCTCGATCACTTTGGCCACCGAAAACCCCCGGTGCCCGAACAGACCCGGGATCCAGGCGCCGTAGAACGGGTAGAGGAGGAAAGCGATGGCGATGAGCACGAGCGAATAGCCAACGACCCGCCGGGTGGCTTCCAGGACCAGGGCGATCATGCAGAGCCCCAGGACTTTATCCCAGGTGGTCAGCGGATCCAAGAAAACAAGACGGAAGGCCAACCGCTCACCGTTGAGGACAATGTAGACACCAATCGCCAGGGCCAGCAGGGCGCAGGCCAGGTCAAATGGGCCGGATTTATGGTCTTTCTTGCCGCCGGGAGTGGTATAGTACACGAAGGCCAGGGCCACCATCACCATTAGAAATACTCCCCGGAAGACGATGACCGTGGGATAGGCATAAACGATGGAGTACAGCAGGTACAGGGCAAACAGCGTACAGCCGACCGTAATCACCC
>CAZHIT010000170.1:0-5794 GCA_964533125.1 uncultured Candidatus Sumerlaeota bacterium | reverse complement strand
TCGACGAACAGGGTTACTGCATTAAACCGATGAATTGCCCGGGCGGGATGCTCCTGTACAAACGGGCGGTGCACAGCTATCGCGACTTCCCACTGCGGGTGGCCGAGCTGGGGGTGGTGCACCGGCACGAACTCTCCGGCGCTCTGCACGGCCTGATGCGGGTACGCTGCTTCACCCAGGACGACGCCCACATCTTTATGCTGCCGGAGCAGATTAAGGATGAGGTCCAGGGGGTCATTAACCTGGCCGACTTTATGTATAAACTGTTCGGCTTTGAATACCATGTGGAGCTGAGCACCAAACCGGCCAAGGCGATGGGTTCGGACGAGGTCTGGGCCGAAGCCACGGAAGCCCTGCGCCAGGCGATGGAAGACATGGGCATCAAGTACAAGGTCAACCCGGGCGATGGCGCGTTCTACGGCCCGAAGATCGATTTCCATCTGAAGGACTGCATCGGCCGGACCTGGCAGTGCGGCACCATCCAACTGGATATGCAGATGCCGGAAGCCTTTGACCTGACCTATGTGGGGGCAGACGGCGAAAAACACCGGCCGGTGATGGTGCACCGGACCATTTTCGGGAGTTTCGAGCGCTTCATCGGCATCCTGACCGAGCATTTTGCCGGGGCGTTCCCGGTGTGGCTGGCACCGGTACAGGTGAAGATTCTGCCCATCGCCGAACGGCATCTGGCCTACGCCCAAAAGCTGCAGGCCGAACTGCTGGGAGAGGAAATCCGGGTAGAACTGGACGAGCGCAACGAGAAGATCGGCTACAAAATCCGGGAAGCCCAGGCCGAGAAGATCCCCTTTATGCTGGTGGTCGGCGACAAGGAAGCGGAGACGGGGACAGTGTCGGTACGGACCCGGGAAGCGGGCGACCAGGGCTCGGCGGAATTTGCCGCCTTTGTGAGCCAGATCAAGGAGATGATTCGGAGCAAGCACAATCCCTTGACTTAAGCCTCTGGCTGTGGTAGTATGTGATAGTCAAAGCGAATAACGCTTCGCAAGCAGAAGCCATCCGCTTCTCACCTTACGACGCCTTTGGTTGTTGGTAAGGTTGAAGATTCTTCGGGACCATCGCTGGTTGCCGGGGTGATTGGTGTGCGGGTGGTATTCCACCCGCACTTAGTTTTGCCCGGGTTTACCGCTTGATAAATTTTGGAGGTGATAAACTATCAGCAAAGAACTCAGGATCAACGACGAAATCAGAGGCCGGGAAGTGCGCGTCGTCAACAGCGACGGGGGCCAGTTGGGCATCCTGCCGATTAAGGAGGCCTTGCGCATCGCCTTTGAGCAGAAACTGGACCTGGTTGAAGTCGCTCCCACGGCCCGTCCCCCCGTCTGCCGGATTATGGACTACGGTAAGTTCAAATACGAGCAGAGCAAACGGGAAAAAGAGGCTAAGAAGAAACAGAAGCTCATCAGCATTAAAGAAGTCAAGATCCGTCCCAATATTGACGACCACGACTATCAGGTGAAACTGAAAAATTCCCAGCGGTTTATTGAGGAAGGCGACAAAGTTAAGGTTACGGTCACTTTCCGCGGGCGGGAGATCACTCACGCCGACGCCGGGCGGGCGATCATGGCCCGGTTTGCCAAGGACGTGGGCGAAATGGCGCTGATCGAGCGGGAAGCCAAACTCGAGGGCCGGAACATGATCATGATCCTGTCGCCGAAACAGCAACCGCAGACACCGGCGGCGCAGACACAGATGGAGAAGGGAGGAAACCCAGATGCCTAAGATGAAGACCCACCGGGCCGCGGCTAAACGGTTCAACCTCACCGGTACGGGTAAGGTAAAGAGGAGCCATGCTTTTAACCGGCATAAGGCGGAAGCCAAAACTGCTAAAAGAAAACGGGCGCTCGGCCACCCGGCAATCTTGACCCACGCCGATGAGCGGCGGGTAAAACGGCTGATTCCCTACAAGTAAAACAACAGCCGGCTGCACGCATCCGAGTGGGATAATGAGGAGGTATTGGGATGCCAAGGGTATCAGGTGGCTTAACTTCCCACAGAAGACACAAAAAACTGCTGAAGCTGGCGCGGGGTTACCGCGGCACCAGAAGCAAGCAGTTTAAGGTAGCAAACCAGGCGGTCATGAAGGCGCTGGATTACGCCTATATCGGCCGCAAGAAACGGAAACGGGATTTCCGCCGGCTGTGGATTACCCGTATCAACGCCGCAGCCCGCACCAATGGGTTGTCGTACAGCAAGCTGATTTGCGGGCTGCGACTGGCCGGGATTACCCTGGACCGCAAAGTACTGGCGGAGCTGGCCGTCCACGACATGGCCGCTTTTAAGCAGATTGCCGACATGGCCAAAGCTAAAATCAACGCCTAAACGAAGAAGACCTGCAAGGGTCTTTTTCTTTTTCCTTCCAGTTTGTATCCGGCGTTTCGTCTCCGGAAAAGTGCCGGGGCAGCAGGGATTTGGCGGTTAATCCAGAATATTCTTCTATTAGCATGGGTTTCTGGGTAAATGCCGGAACGGAAGGAGCGCTGCCCGATGATGAAGATGAGAAGACTGACTGCCATGCTCCTGGCTTTAATGTTTTGGGTACAGCCCCTGGCGGCGGTATGGGCGGATGACCAGCCAATCGGGACGCTAACCGACCCAAGTGGGGAGGCCCTGGCGGCCGACGGAATTATCGTTCGTTACCGCCAGGAGATGGATGGTCGGTGGAGCCAGAGCATGGTCCACTCGGAGCTGTCCGGCGGTACTCATTCTCCGGATGAAACTACCGCACTGATTCCGGTTCCGGCGGGAGAGGACCCGGCGGCCCTCCTAGCGGCATTACGGGAGGATCCGCAGGTGGAGTACGCCGAGCCGAACTATATCTTCACGGCCCAGGAGTACGACTGGGATGTCGCGGATCCGGGCTGGGAGGAGCAGTGGGCGCTTTCGGAGATGGATTGCTTGCCCGCCTGGATGGACGCGTTGGATTGGCTGGATGGCTTGAGCGGGGAAGAAGGCTATAACCTTAACAGTGCTTATTTTGGGGGCGCCGATGATAACCAGAACGGAATGCTGGAACCGGAAGAACTGGCTGATGCCTTACTGGCAGCGAGCGAAGTGAGCGTGGGCGTTCTGGACACCGGTGTTGATGCCAACCATGAGGATTTGGCTGGGATCGTCCTGCCAGGCTACAACGCAATCACCGACGAAACCGACGACGCTGCTCCCCTCGCCTCGGCTGACGATTCCCGAAACGGGCACGGCACCCACATCGCCGGTATTATCGCGGCCAATACGGATAACGCCATCGGCATCGCCGGCGCCGCCGGTCCGTTTCCGGTGCGGATTCTGCCGGTGAAAGTGCTGGACCGGGCCGGCAACGGGTCGATGTTCGGAATCGCCGCCGGAATCCGGTGGGCGACCGATGCCGGGGCCAGGGTAATCAATTTAAGCCTGGGGAGAGAACTGCCCGATTACCCCCGGACGCTGGCCGAAGCGGTGCAGTACGCGCAGGACGCCGGCGTAATCGTAGTGGCGGCGGCCGGGAATAACCCTTTGGGCGGTGAATATCTGGAGGACTTCTATCCGGCCTGCCTGCCGGGCGTAATCCCGGTGAGCGCAACGGGTGAGGATCATAAGCTGGCCGCTTTCTCCAACTACGGGGGAGAATGCATTAGCGCGCCCGGGGTGAGTATTTACTCCACCCTGCCGGGCAACTCCTATGGGTTCCGGACTGGGACATCCATGGCCGCCCCGCAGGTGGCGGCAACGGCGGCCTGGCTGTGGAGCCTCGAACCGGAGGCACCGGCCAGCGTCGTGGCCGAAGCACTGCGGGAGGGGGAGCAGGCGCACCAGGTAGCGAGTGAGTATTATCCCTATTATACTTCCGTTTATGTGTTCAGTCAGTGGGAGGCCCTGGATCAGTTCTTTGACGGGGCTCTGCCGGGGGACGACCTGGAGTTGATCGAACCGCAGAATGAATACGACGGCTATGACCTGCATTGCAGCGGGGCGGAGGTTCGCTTTACGGTCAAAGCGGCGAACCCGGACACCGTCGACCGGGTGGAGTTCCGAACCTATCCCGACGATGACGAAGACCCAGCAGACTCAGAAATTGTTTACCCGGCTGATGGCGACCAGGGCGGTTATTACACTTACACCCTGGATACCACGCTCATCCCGAACGGCCGCTACCGGCTGGAGATAGTCGCTTACGGGAATGAATGGCAGGACTATGACCTAATCGGTGAGATTGATATTGGCTTTACGGTTGCCAATAATCCGACCAGCGGGCTCGCTTTGGTCATTCGAAAACCGGACGAGAGCCCGGCCAGCGGGGCGCAAGTGACGATTTTGCACCGGATGGAAGAAGCCGGCGAAGTATACTACGACGACTTGCTCGTCTGGGAAGGCAGCGCCGATCTAGACGGCAAGGTCATCGTTCCAGGGTCGGTCGCCACCGACGGCAACGAATATCTGGTCATCAGCCGCGGGTCCGAGCCGGACTTCCTCTACTACCAAACGGTGACCGCACCGGCAGTCGATATGGTTATGGACGCGACCGGGGCGAGCCACCTGAGCGTGACCGGCAGTCGAGTAGACGGTGAACCTCTGGGCGGGGCGCTGTTGCTGCTCGACCGCAACGACGAAGGAAGCTGGGAATACGCAGATGTGTTTCGCAATATCCCGGTGGGGATCTTAGATGGGCAGGGTGGGACCGAAGTCACCGTCTCCCCCGGCTACTACGATGTGCGCCTGGTAAGCGCGGACGACAACTACTACCTCGTGGCCAGGGAGCAGAGTATCAAGGGAGATATGGCGATCGACTTCAGCCCGGCGGTGTCGGACGTAGCGACCCTGACTCTAGAGCCGAACGCCGGTTATAAGGACAGCCGCGTCATGCTGCGCGACGCCTGGAGTTATGAGCAGATTGGCTTCGGACCACTCGGCAGCGCCAGCCTGGTAACCCTGAGCCCCGGCTGGTATGAGGTGGACATCGAAGCGGAGACGACGGATGAGGTAGATTACCGCTGGTATTACGATCTGGAGCGGGAAATGGAGCTGGCTCCGGGTGAGGCTGGCTGGCTGCGGTGGGGCGGACCGCTTACGGCGGAGCTGAGCGCCTACCCGGGTGATGATCTGATTTACCAACAGGGAGAGGGAGTGTACTGGCAAGCTGAGTTCGCGGACCACTTCGGGAATAAGCTGCGTTTTCTGCGGCGCAACAATTTAGCCGCGGAGATGCCGGCAGAGACCGGAGTGTTCTGCCAGGCGGCGGAACCAGGTTCGGACCAGAAACCGCTGCCGGCCCACAGTTACGACCCGGCGGTCGGTCGGTTTGTCCCGCTGGCGCAGGATGTCCAGTATGTCTGGCCGAAGCTCCAGATTATTCCACTTGAAGCCGGGGAGGAAGACCTTTCCGGGAGTGTCTTAAACTCAATCTGGTTCGGTTCGGCTTGGTGGCAAACGGGAGAAGGTGACGACCCCGGTGATTACCGGGCCCGGGTGAGTCTGGAACTGGGGAGTATGGAGCAGACGGCGACCGGCGCGATGGTGGTCAGCAATAATCTCGACTTTAGGCTCGAACCAGGGATAGTCACGGAGGAACCGGAATACGACCTGCGGATTGAGGTTACCGGCCAGGATGATGGCGGTCAGCCGGTCAGTGATGCCGATATTATCCTGCTCGAAAAAGGTCCGGCCGGGTATACGCCGGTGCCGGCCTGGTGGGATAACGAATGGGCGACCAATGAAGCGGGGATAGCGGAACTCGCCTGGCTTAATCTGGAAGTGGGCCGGGAGTATGCAGTGGCGGCCTCCGGCTGTGACACCGACGGCA
>CAZHIT010000169.1:1620-5795 GCA_964533125.1 uncultured Candidatus Sumerlaeota bacterium | reverse complement strand
ACTGTCGTATTGCCTATAGTAAATGTAGCTACTCCGGTATCGGGATTGTAACTCGCAGTCCCCCCGTTGCTGACAACATTTGCAGTAACTTGCACCAAGTCAAAGCCGCTCGGATCCCAGTACATAATCGGCTGGTTATGGCAGTACGTATACACATTTAAGCTCAACGGGTCATGTATTTTCCCCCGATAGCTGTCCTCCTGCAAGAACCTGGCCGTCTGCGGGTCATACATCCGGGCCTGGAGATAATAGAGCCCATACTCGGCGTCGTACTGGTACCCTGAGTACCGGAACGGGTTATCGAATGCCCCAGTCTCCTCGGTGATGTTGTCGAAGGCGTCATAGTAGTATGTGGCCAGTAAATTACCCGCTGCGCTGAACAATCGGGTTACATCTACATGACCGTTATAGAAGTAGTAGCCTGTTTCCGCTCCGACAGTTCTGGCGATCAGGTTAATCCCGTAAACATTCCTGGCCAGCTCTTTCCCGTAAGCATCAGTTTCCAAAATAACTCTGGCGCTGTCGTCGTAGACATATTTGGTCGTTTCCCCGTTGACCGTCTTCTCTACCCGCAGCCCTTCGCCGTTGTAACGGTAGGACGATATACTCGTACCCTGGGTGGTTCTGATCAGCTGGTTAAACCCATCGTACTCAAAGAACGCCACGAAATCAACCATATCGACTGCGTACTCGGTCGCCGTCCTGGTCTGGGTCTCCCGTCCGGGCACCGGCTGTTGCCCGGCGATGAACATGCCAAAGTGTGCATCCGGCGGATCGATATCGGGAATTGCTTGGGTGACTTCATCGGCTTTGCAGGTAAGGTTGCCGTTGTTATGTAGGCGTATTGGGTGGTGGCTTAAGCAAAGATTCTCGCTTTATTTTCGGACAAGCAATGGTTGCCTTCTTACCCGGCAGCCTTTTGTATTGGTGATATTCCGTAACTTTGAGGAAAATCCTGCCAGTGATCACATAAGCCCTGAAAATCTGCAATTCCGGCTTGTTTCGGGCAAAACAAAACCATCTATCGATAAATGCTCTTTATCAATAGATGGATTAGATTTAATGGTTTCGAGAGGATACTTTGCTTACCCGGTCAGAAGCCTCAAATAAACTATCAATCTGTACACCCGCTCCCCAGGAAATCCTTGCCTCACTATGCCATAGCATTTGCTACGTAGCGCCAGCAACTGTCAGCGGCAATACTCGGAAAAGGTTAGTTATCTTCCTTACAATAGAGTCTTTATGGATTGTTTAAAGTCAAAGCATTTAAGTATCTCATAATGTTTTTGTGAGATATTTATTCCGTACTCCGGAGCGCTCTTCTGCCCTGGCTTATCGTATTTTCGATCGACAAAAACAGCATTGGGCTCTTTCCACACTTTCGCAGGTACAAGGAATATATCCGGCAATCCGCCATCTTTAAATATCAGCAGTGCTAATAGAAGGTGGTCGTTTTCTATATTAAACTTACTCTTCTGCATAAAAATATATCCGGAGTTTCTTAAGGACTTTACTTGAATCTCGTTGAAGTTACCCCGTTGATCCCTAACAATAAAATCTATTCCCCGGTCGTCTACTTCAGATGTGTAAACTTCCAACCCATAGGAGGCGAACTCCATCTTTGCGTAATACTCAGCATACCTACCTAACTGCAAGTGATTTAACGTGGACCAGGCCAAATTCGGCATAGTATCACCCTCCAATACTTCTCGCATTACCAGCCAGCATACACTTTCCCATCAAGCGACTATATTTAGTGATTAGGTATGGGTTACAAACCGATATATTAAGCTAAACTGCTCACCTTTGTCGTATATGCTCTCCTGTATGCGCTTATCCAGCTACACATCATGATCCCTGACGCTTGATAGCAACTAAATCTTAACCATAAACCTGCTCCTATCCCTCCTCCCCCATTATCCCCGGCAGCTCCCACACCCCCGCCAGCACATAATCCGCCCCGGCGGCCGTAAGCTCCGCCGCCGTTTGGCTCCCGGTGCACACCGCCACCGTCCACACCCCGGCGTTTTTCCCCTCCTGCACGTCCGCCACCGTATCTCCTACCTTCACCACCGCCCGGGGCTCGCCTATCCCGCATCGCGCCATGAAATGGAGAACCATTGCCGGGTCCGGCCGGCTGGCCCCCACGCCCGCCGCGCTCGCCACATAATCCACCGCGCCGCCCTCCGCCCAGCCCAGGTGCGCGCCGATCCTATCCACCAGGTCCGGCGGGAACCCGCTCCCCAGGCCCACCCTAATTCCCCGCCCCCGGAGAAAGGCGAACACCTCCGCCGCCCCTGCAATCGGCCGCAGGAGACCCACCTTCGCCTGCAGCTCCGCATTGAATCGCGTGTAGATCTCGGTCGCCGCCGCCTCATCACCCCCCACCGCCGCCAGCATCGCCCCTATCGCCCGCGACTTCTCCTGCCCCCGGTGCCGGTGCACCAGGGCTGGCGCCACCTCTATCCCCGCAGCGGCAAAGGCCGCGATAAACGCATCCACCACCAGCGACCCGCCCGCCGCCCGGTCGTCCACCGTTGTCCCTGCCATATCAAACAGCACTCCACGAATATGCTTCGGTAACATTATTATCACCCCCCCTACTGGAAGACAGAAAACCGCCCCTGGCGGGACGGCTTTCCTTTCGATCACCAATCTTACTTCTTCCGGTCAGCCAGAAGCACGCCGCCCACCGAAATGTTCTCAGCTGTAAATTCGCCGATGTAAACGGTGAAAGCGGATTCCGGGTAGCCCAGCACCCCAGCCGCCGTCTTGGTCAGTTCGGCGGCCAGCTCGGCCTTCTTTTCTTTGGTCGCGGCGGCCAAGTCAATGCGGATTGTTGGCACAGGTATCGACTCCCTTCGTTATTATGATAGGAAGTGTTTCCCTGTCCCGGGGGCTAATCCCTGCCGGGTAATGCGCCCCGCAGAGAATTTTGTGCAGAACCCCACCCGGAACAGTTGCCTCTATCCCCACCACTTTACCCAAGCGTCCGGACACTCTATCGCCGTTTCGATGCCTACTGTATCATTCTGAACCAAGCAAGTCATCGGCTTTTTCTTTCTGACGGACTGCGCCTGCTGCCAAACTTGGCCAATCGGCGGATAGATCTCTCCAATCTGGATTACTGTCGGCAATCAGAGCTTCTTTTTTCTGGCGGCTCCATCCTTTAAGTTGCTTCTCTCTTCTTATCGTCGTAGAAGGATCGTCGCCGGTTTCAATAAACACCAGCCGATCAACATGTTTTTGTTGTAAACCCCGGAACTAGGCTATTCTTATGCTCATAAGCTCTGCGCTCAATGTTGTTGGTGACCCCAATAAAAAGGACTCGTTCGTTCCTGCTGGCCATCATATACACATAGCACATATCCTCACCTCGTTAGCACTTTCATTGATACCCTGCCCAGGCACGCCATCCTGAGCACACATGTCATCCTGAGCGCAGTCGAAGGATTCCGCCATCCAGGCGTGTCATCCTGAGCGCAGTCGAAGGATCTCGCCACCCCACACCCCGGCCGTCCCCGCACCCAGTACCCCGTAACCCCTGCCCTCTGGTCCTCATAAAGGCGCGAAGACGAGATTGCCGCGCCGGCGCGAAACCATGCCGGCTCGCAATGACGTGGAACCGAGGACCCGTCGTCCCCGTCCCAGCCTCCTGCGCTCACCCCTGCTCCTTCTCCCCCTGCCCCATAATCAGCTCCAAATTTTCCACCAAAAACCGCTTCCCCGCCTCATCAAACAGCACCATCTCGTACTCGTTCCCCTGGAAGTTCCGCATCTCCGTCCCAATTCCCACTTCCGCCGACCGCGCCGTCAGCACCGTCCGCTTCTTCCCATCCGGCCCGGTCTCCTCCCCCAACACCCCCAGGCGCTTCAAGCCCCGGTTAATCTCCATCCCGGTCAGCTGCTTGCTCCGCGCCGGGTCCAGCACCAGGTTCACACACTTCGCGAACTGGTTCACCCCAACCTTCCCCGGCGGCAGCTCAATCCGGCTCTTCTCCTCCGCCGTAATTGCAAACCCCGCCGGCCCCTTCCAGCTCCCCTTCGGCCCCGCCTCCGCCGCCGTCAGCACCTCCACCACAAAATGCAAACACCGGATCAGCCGCGGGTCGTGGATAATACTGCTACTCTCGATCTCCGCCCCCGTGTACGGGTTCACCCCATTCGCCAGGTCC
>CAZHIT010000169.1:608-1610 GCA_964533125.1 uncultured Candidatus Sumerlaeota bacterium | reverse complement strand
AATCCCCGCCCTTCCTTATATATCTGTTGCTGTTGATATTAGCCGCCGCCGCCCGTTTTCCTGCCGTTTCGCCCGCCCGTTCCCAGCCGTCTTTTCCCCTCACATTGTCAGACATATTGCCCGGCCGCAGGAGTATAATGGAAGCAGGATAATGCAAGCGGAGGGATGACCCATGGAAAACCTCGTCCGCGCCTGCCTTTACAACTGGCTCGGGTACGGCAACTTAGACGGCCGGATTTGGTTTATCGGCATGGAAGAAGGCGGCGCCGAAATCTGGCGTCACCCCACCCGCACCCTTACCGAAAGCCTCACCCTGCGCCGCGACTTTACCCTCACCATGGATTTTCGCCAGGTTTGGGAAGACCGTTACGGCATCCCCCTCAAAACCATCCGCGGCCTCACCACCTGGCACTTCATCACCGCCTTCCTCGTCCGGCTGGAATGGGGCGAGGTCAGCTCCGCCCTCGTCCGCAAATACCTCCTCCAGGAAAAACGCCTCGGCCGCCCCGACGCTAACCACTTCTTCGGCGAACTCCTCCCCCTACCCCGCCAGAGCCACGCCTCCATGCACGGCTACGAGAGCATCTGGCCCACCCCGGACGCCTACACCGCCGAAGTCCTCCCCCGGCGCCTGCAGTTGTTCCTGGACACCCTCGCCGCCCACCCCGCCGTCCGCCTCCTCGTCACCTACGACCGCGGCTTCGTGCAGGCCCTACATACCCACCGGCCCGGCGCCCTGCAGGACCGCACCACCGCCGTTTTCGACGGTAAGCTCTTTAACCTCAGCCGCCTCGAACTCGCCCCCGGCCGCTCCGTTCCCCTCCTCCACACCCCATTTTTTGGCCAGGGGCAAGTCAGCTACGCCGCCCTCGCCGGGGCCGCCGATTGGATGCGGCAGTTGGCCATCCTCTGAGCCGACGGTTTACCCCCCCCGTACACGATTAAACCACCCACAGGAGGGATCATTATGTCCCGCAAATTGCTCTGGGCTCCCCGCATCAT
>CAZHIT010000169.1:0-598 GCA_964533125.1 uncultured Candidatus Sumerlaeota bacterium | reverse complement strand
CCTGTTCGCCCTGGACGCCTTCGCCGGCGACCGGCCGTCCTGGCTGGAGCTGGGCGGCTTCGTCATCCACCTGATCCCCTCCCTGATCCTGGTCGCCGCGCTCGTTTTCGCCTGGCGGCGCCCCCTGGAGGGAGGGATGGTGTACCTCGTTTGCTTTGTCCTGTACACCTTCCTTTTCGGCACATACCGGGAACGCCTGAGTTTCGTCTTCATCTCCCTGCCTCTGGCTATCATCGGTGTCCTGTTCATCCTCTCCCATAACTTTGGCCGGCCGAACCAAAACCATTTGACTCGTTGAAGCCATAAAGCCTGCAGCCGCCTGCGGGAACACCGGCAGGGCTATTACCCGGCCGGGCTTTGCTATGCCATCCAAAGAAAACCGGCATGGACGATAAGGTTAGAGATGCAATAGACCAGCCGAGGGCAACGTTATCGCGCCGAATCCGCAGGCAACTCGGCAACCCCGCCCCCCAACACCTTTATTCGCCGCATCTGCCATCCGTCTCATCTTCCCTCCGTCGCCCCTGTACCCCCTCCAAAGGCAAGGTTCATCCGTGCGCCGGGCGGTTTAGCCGGCTTCGGGCACCGGACCCGGCTG
>CAZHIT010000168.1:0-5795 GCA_964533125.1 uncultured Candidatus Sumerlaeota bacterium | reverse complement strand
CTGGCCCTGACGGAGAAGCTGCTGCCCGAGAGGGACGATGCCGGTGCCGGCGTCAAAAATGAGGTTGCGTCCCCCGGCCTGGATCAGCACGCAGGGGGTGTTGCCGCCGTACTGCAGGGTATTTGGACCGGGGACGGGCCGCGAGCCGCGCACCCCGTAGAAAGCAAGAGAAAAATCCGCTTCGGCCATCGTACCGGCTCCCCTCATGGTTATTGCGCGGCGGGTGTGGTCAGGAGAAAGGCGGTAAAGCCGGGAACCGGCTCTACCGACAAACCAAGCTGGCTCGCCAGGTACTCAAGTTCCAGATAGCTGCGACCGTCGCGGAGCACCAGCTGACTGGTCCGGCTGTCGATACGCCAAGACCAGCCTGCCTTCGCCAGGAGCAGCGAGCCGTCGTTTTGGGACCACTCCACATAGGCTCCCCACTGCTCACCGAAGGAGCGCAGGGGGACCAGGATTCCGGCTTCGGTCGGGAAAGGTACCGCAGTCGGGAAAGTCAGCTTGTTTCCATCCAGCCATAGCTGGATGGCGGACGGATCAGGCTCCAGGTCCAGCCGGGGCGTAATCTGGTCCGGATTTATGGCCAGCACGCGCAAGCTGTTGTTCCACAGGTCGGTGATATAGAGGCGGCCGGCGTGCCAGACCAGGCCGGCGGGTCCGTTAAATTCGGCGGCGTAGGCGGTGCCATTGGTCTCGCCGGCAGTACCAGTGCCGGTGAGGGTGATCACGTTCCCGTCGGGGGTAAGGGCGCGGATCCGGTGATTCCAGGTATCGGCGACCACGATCGTCCCGCCGGGGAGAATGGTGATACCTTTAGGGAAGTTGAAGCGGGCGGCCGCAGCCTTTCCGTCGGCGTAACCGCCTTCAAGGTAGGTGGTTTGCGGCAGCGGCAGACCGGGAGCGCCGGCTAAGGTGGTCACCTGGCCGTTTTCGATTTTGCGGATCATCTGGTTGCCGGAATCGAGGACCAGCACCGCCGTGCCGGACAGGGCAATGCCTACCGGCTCATTGAACCGGGCAACAGCGGTCGTTCCGTCTAGATAGCCCCCGTCGGTGCCGCTGACCCCAGCGATGGTACTGACCTCGCCCCGGGGGGTGATGCGGCGGATGACGTGGTTTAAGGTGTCGGTCACATACAGGTTGTTCGCGGCGTCGATGGTCAGGCCGGCCGGGGAATTGAACTGGGCTTCCCGGGGGCCGCCGTCGGCCCAGCCGGCGAGGCCGGTGCCGGTGAAGGTGTAGACGGTATCACCGGTAATCTTGCGGATGACATGGTTGCCGGTGTCGGCGACGAAGATATTGCCGGTGGTGTCGACTGCGATGCCCCGCGGCTGGTTGAAGCGGGCTTGCCCGATTGGGCCGTCTACCAGTTCACCCCGGGGAAAACCGAAGGCGTCCTGGCCGGAAGCGCTGCCGGCGATGGTGGTGACCCCCGTTGCCGTCAGCTTACGGATACAGTGGTTCTGGGTATCGGCGAGCAGGATATTCCCGGCGGCATCGACGGTCACTCCGGCCGGGAAACGGAAAGCCGCCTCCAGCAGGGGTCCGTCTTTGTAGGAAAAATCGCCGGAGCCGGCGTAGCGCACGACCACCGGGTCGAGAGCGGCGGCGGGCAGGGACATCACCGCCAGGAGCAGGATGGCTGTCCCCAGAGACAATGCAATTCGGAACCGGATGGATCGCGGCATCATTCTCAACCTCCAATATAGTTAATCGCCAGACGATGGATGTAATGAGCAACTGGACGCCGGTAACCGGCAGGCAGAATATGCCTGAGTACCAAATAATTCGACGGATTGGCGGTTATTCCCTTTACCTCCAAACGAAGAACAGGAACCATTTTTCCCGGCTGCTTCAATTAGAGCGGCTGACCGCGCCGGTTCCGGCAGCGCCCGGAAAGTCTGGTCCGAAACGGATACGCCCAGGCGCGGGCAGAGGGTTTTGCGCGTCGGCAACCTGGTGTATAATGGTGGCAGAGGGGAGGGGGTTATCGTGGAAGCAGAAACGGGTGAGGTGGAGCTGGCAGCCGAAAAAATCGAGTTTCTCATCCGGGCGATCGAGGATGCCCAAAGCTCCATCCAGTTTGCCGATGCCAAAGCCGGGGCGATTATCGGCGCCTGGGGGCTCCTGCTGTCCGTCTTGTCCACCTATTTTTCGTGGAGTATGCTTCTCTCCGGCCGGAGCCAGGCGGAGACCGCTCTTAGCCTGATCCTGGCCGCCGGCGCCCTGGTTTGTCTAGTGCGCAGTATCTGGCTCGCTTTTCTGACCATCGCCCCCAAAGCGGCGGCGTCCGACAATGTGCAGACGGATCTGCCGGCCGAATACCGGGAACTGTTCTACTTGTACTCGATGACGCCAGTTAGCCGCGGCCAAGGCTTGTTTGGGCGCTTCCCGGTATCGCGTTTGGCGGTCTCTACCGCCGACTATTACCGCAAGTTCCGGGACTTGGAGATCGATGTTCTTCTGCGCACGCTTATCTACGAACTGCAGTGCGTGTCGTTCATCCGCAATCTCAAAATGACCCGGCTGAACGCCGCACTGAACGGGCTTTTGCAGTTTCTGCTGTTCTTCTTCGCTTTCGCCGTTTTGCGCTCCGCCATCTCCCTGTATTCATACTTGGCATAGGTGCGCCATAAACAGCGAGAGCCCGCGGCCAAAACCGCGGGCTCTCGCTGTTTCGATTCTATGAAACCTGCCGCCGGAACTGGCTCTGGTACAACTGGGCGTAGAGACCGCCGGCGGCCAAGAGACTCCCGTGGGTACCCTGTTCAAGAATGCGGCCGTGGTCAATGACCAGGATCTGGTCGGCGTCGCTGATGGTGCTCAGGCGGTGGGCGATAACGAAGCTGGTGCGCCCCCGCATCAGCCGGAGCATCGCCGCGCGGATATGCACCTCGGTCCGGGTATCCACGCTGCTGGTCGCCTCATCGAGGATGAGGATCGCCGGATCGGCCAAAATCGCCCGGGCAATCGACAGCAACTGCCGCTGTCCCTGGCTGAGATTGCCGCCGTCCTCGGTAAGGACCGTGTCGTACCCGGCGGGTAGTTGGCGGATAAAGCCGTCGGCGCTGGCGAGGGTGGCGGCTTCGACCACTTCCTGGTCGGTGGCGGTCAGGCGGCCGAAGCGGATGTTTTCCCGGACGGTCTCCGAAAACAGGTGGGTATCCTGGAGGACGATACCCAGAGTGGCGCGGAGGCTGTCCCGCTTGAGGTCACGGATATCTTGGCCGTCGATGGTAATCTGCCCCTGATCGATGTCGTAGAACCGGGGCAGGAGGTTGACGATGGTCGTCTTACCGGCACCAGTGGGCCCGACCAGGGCGACCGTCTGGCCGGGGGCGGTACTCAGGCTGATGCCTTGCAGTACCGGCTGATCTGGGTCGTAGCCGAAGGTGACTTGGTCAAAGACGACCGCACCGGCTACGTCCGTCAGGGGTACCGCTGCCGGACGGTCGGCCGGTTCGGGCGTTTCGTCCATGATTTGGAAGACCCGCTCGGCCCCGGCGACGGCCGACTGGATCAGATTGTACTGGCTCGCGACTTCGTTTAGCGGCCGGGAGAACTGCTTGGTATAGTTGATAAAACTGGCGATCACCCCGACGGTAACGGCACCCCGGACCACCAGCCAGCCCCCAATGCCGGCGACAATCGCGAAGCTTAAGTTATTGAGGACATTCATGAGCGGGGGAATCAAACCGGAGTAGAGCTGGGCCCGGATACCGATATCCCGCAGCTGGGTGTTGGTACGGTCGAACTTGGCCAGGGATTGTGCCTCGTGGGTAAAAACCTTTACAGCCCGCTGTCCGGTAATGGTTTCTTCGACAATGCCATTCAGTTGCCCCAGCCGGGCCTGGTGCGCGGCGAAGGCGGTTCGGGTTTTGCCGGCGATGGCTCCGGTGGTCAAGAGCATCAGCGGGACGATGAGTACACTAAAGAAGGTGAGCAGGGGACTCAGGCTGAGCATCAGCCCCAAGGTGCCGAGGATCGTGATGGCACTGGCAAAGAGCTGGGCTACGCTCGTGTTCAGGGCGTTGCTCACGTTATCGAGGTCGTTGGTCACCCGGCTCATCAATTCACCGTGGGGATGCCGGTCAAAAAACCGAAGCGGCAGGCGCTGCAGATGGGCAAACAGGTCGTTCCGCATCGTCTGCACCGTATTCTGGGCGACATCGACCATCAGGTAGCTTTGCAGCCAGGCGGAGAGACCGCCGCCGAGGTAAACCACGGTCATCCAGCCAGCCAGACGGAAGAGCCCGGCGAAGTCACCCGGGAGGATATAGCGGTCGATCGCCCGGCCGATCAGAAGGGGACTGACCAGGCCGGCGGCGATGTTGATGATGGTGACCAGGCCGACGGCGAGGAGCGGCCGGCGCTCGCGGCTCAAATACGCCCCAAGGCGGCGGAGGGTGCCCCGGACATCTTTGGCTTTGACTTTGGGGCCGAACATCGCGCCATGACCGCCGCCAAAGCCGGGACGGCCGCCGGGACCACGCATCCCGGGGAAAGGCGCCGGTTTACGGTCTCTCGGTTCAGGCACTTTGCCCCACCTCCTCCCGAATCTGCGAATGGTAAATGTCTTGGTAGAGTGGGCTTGTCGCCAGCAGTTCGGTGTGGGTGCCGACTGCGGCAATCTGCCCGTCCTCCAGGACGATGATCTTGTCGGCATCCATCACCGAATTGATTCGCTGGGCGACAATCAGGACGGTGGTGCCGGCCAGCCGTTCCTTCAGGGCGGCCTGAATCCGGGCCTCAGTACCCATGTCCACGGCGCTGGTGCTGTCATCCAAAATCAGGATGGAGGGCTGCTTCACCAGGGCCCGGGCGATGGCGAGGCGCTGTTTTTGGCCGCCGGAGAGGTTCACGCCCATCTGCTCTAGGTTGGCATCGTAACCCCCGGGCAGGCGCTGTATAAACTCGTGGGCCTGGGCGATTTGGGCGGCGGCTTCTAGTTCATCATCTGTGGCGTCCTCTTTGCCCAGGCGCAGGTTATCCCGGACGGAACCGGTGAAGAGGATGGTATTTTGGAGCACCACCCCGATGCCGCGCCGCAACGTTCCCAGGTTGAACTCCCGGACATCGGTCCCGTCCACGCGCACGACGCCTTCCGTCGGGTCGTACAGGCGGGGGATAAGGTTGACCAGGGTGGATTTACCGGCACCGGTGGAGCCAAGGATGGCGACGGTTTCCCCCGGGGCGGCGGTAAAGGAGATCTGCCGCAGGACCGGTTTCCCCCCGGCCCCGGTGTAGCGGAAGGAGACCCGGTCAAACTCGACCCTACCGCTGCCGATGGGCTCTTGGCGGGCGTCGGGGGAGTCGGTGATATCCACCGCCGTATCCAGGACGGCGTTGATCCGGTCCGCCGAAACTTTCGCCCGGGAAACCATCATCAGGATGAAGGAGACCATCAACAGGGAGAACAGGATTTGGGTCATATAGGAGATGTAGGCGATGACCTGACCCACCTTCATCCCGCCCAGGTTGACCTGGATGCCGCCAAACCAGATGATGGCGACGATGCTTAGATTGATGATCAGCATCATCGCCGGCCGGGTCATAGCCATCAGCCGGGAGGCGGTGACGCTGGTGTCCCGCAGGTCACGGCTGGCAACCCGGAACCGCTCGTTTTCCTTCGCGGAGCGGCCGTAGGCCTTAACGACCCGGACTCCGGCCAGGTTCTCCTGCAGGACGCCGTTTACCTTATCCAGTTTTTCCTGGACGACGGCAAAATAGGGGAAAGCCCGGGCAATTAAGATCGTCAGCAGCACCCCCACCAAGAAGATAGCTAAGAGCAGGAT
>CAZHIT010000167.1:5031-5831 GCA_964533125.1 uncultured Candidatus Sumerlaeota bacterium | reverse complement strand
CCTATGAACCGTTAACATCAGGATGAAAGGAGGTGAGATATTGACGATTCTAGCCCTGACCCCGGCGGCCGTGCCCGCAGAAGCATTAGCCACGGCCGCCAAGCCCGCCGAAGGTGGAAATTTCCGGCTATGTATGCAAGCGTTGACCGGCGGTGAGCCAGAGATGCCGGAAAAGATTGCTTTGCGTCGGGTTCAGAACCCAGTCCGGCCGGAGGTAGTGGCCGCCCTGCAGTTTTGGGGCCTGACCCTGTCAGCGCCGGCTGCCGTTGACTCGGTGAGCACGGCCAGCGCGACTGACGCGGCTCCATCCGCTTCGGTGACCATGCCGGAAGCGGTACTGACGGTGCCCGGACCGAGCCCAACTCCCCCGCCTGAGGGGACCATCACCGGGAATACGGCAGTTGCTCCGGTCGTACCGGCCGATCCTACGGCTCCGGCAGCCAAAGCCGCCGCTCCACCGGGCCAAGACGCATTACCCAGGGTGGTTGCAGAGACGGCGCCTGCGGATCCCGGCGGTGGGGAAACCGCTACGGCACGAGCAGAAGTCCAATCCGTTGCCGAAACCGCAGCGATCCCTGCCGCTCCCGCCGCTCCGCTGGGCATCGACATGGCTTCAACCGCCGGCGGATCCGCTTCGCCAGCCGCGGCAACCGGGGAGACGCTCCCGACCACAGCCGCCGCAGTGGATCAAACCCCTCCCAGACGCGAAGAAGCCAGCCGCCCGCCGCGCCGGGTGACCGGGCCAAGTGAGCTTAGCCCGGAAACGGCGCTAAGCCGGGAGACCAACCCTGGTGAGCCAG
>CAZHIT010000167.1:0-5021 GCA_964533125.1 uncultured Candidatus Sumerlaeota bacterium | reverse complement strand
AAATTCCAGCGGATCTAAATGAGCTTCCGATGACAACCACCCCTGCCGGGAAAGGCCCAACGCCGCAGATCCCAGCCGGACCGCTGCCCGCGACAACCAGGTCCGCTGTCCCGACGGTCGTCAGTCCGACCGGAGCAAGACCAACCGCCAGCAGCGGATCCGACAGTCTCCCGGCGGCAAGCGGGATCCAAACCGCTTCGTTCCCGGTCACAGCGAACCAAAGAGACGTCACTGCAACCGGAGGCATAGCGCGCGAGCCAGTGGGAGCAACAGCTGCGTCGCAAGCGGCGAATCAAGGAACAAACCCCAAAGAGAGCCAAGCGCCGGTCCCAGCCGTACCGCTCACAGTTAATCGGGTGGCAGCACCAGCGGATCCCGCACCCGCCACTGCCGCAAAACCTCTCCCACCTAAGGCGGAAGCAAGCGCCGCAACTGAACCTGCTTTAGCGGCCAAAACCCGGCGTTCCGAACCGGCGCTCCCGGCCCCGGCGTCACCGGATCAAATAGTAAACACGGGGGCAGTACCGCTCCAGGAAAACCGGTCTGAGACGACCGCCCCGACACCGGCAGCAGATAAAACCCCGGTCGAAGCGGAGATAGCGGACCCGCCGGCCCTGGTGCAGCAGATTGGCGAACGAGTGGCGGCGGCCGCACCAACCGGACGGCAAGAGATTACCGTGCAACTGGAGCCGGAGACCTTAGGCCGGCTGCGCCTGAAGCTGGAGATGGTGGAAGGAGTAATCCGCGCCCGCATCCTGGTCGAAAACCGCACGGTGCAGACAATCCTCGAAAGCCGCTTACCGGAACTGAGAAGCGCGCTTGCGAGCCAGGGAATCGACTGTGCGCCGACGGAAGTGCTGCTAATGGCGGAAGGCCGCTCTGCTTTCCGCCAGCCGGCCCGGCAATCCTACCCGCGTCAAAGAGGTCGGGCGTCACAGACCGAAGTCCGAAGTGAAGCCTTAAGTGCGGCCGGCGACCTGACCCGGTACGAGCGGGGGAGCACCCTAAATACGATGGCCTAGGAGGTGAAATGATGGCCTACATTAACGGCATTACCGCTTCCGGCAGCACGACGACCACGACCCAAAAGAAGACCGACACCCTGGGGAAGGATGAGTTCCTCCGCCTGCTGACCACCCAGCTGCAGTACCAAGACCCGCTGAAACCGGCGGAGGACAAGGAGTTCATCGCCCAGCTGGCCCAGTTCAGCGCGCTTGAACAGACCCAGAATCTCAATGCCCACCTGCTGCAGCTAACGGCGACCGGTCTGCTTGGTAAGAACATCACCGTCACCGACGAGGCGACGGGCGCGACCCTGACCGGAGTGGTCCGGGGGACCTACCTCGCGGAATCGGTTCCGGCGCTCTTAATCGGCGACTACGCCGTGAGCTTAGACGGCATTGAGGCGATTACCCTAAACGGAGGCGAGGGCGATGACCAATAACCGCATCCATCTGCCGCCGGTACCGCCGGTAACCCCCGGCAGCGGGAAACCAGCCACCCCGGTAAAACCAGCCGGGAGCGGATCGTTTAACCAGATCCTCGAGCAGCGGCTAAAGACGGAGGCACCGCTGCGCTTCTCCCAGCACGCCCAAAACCGCCTGCAGACCCGGCGCATCGAGCTTTCGGCCGCTGATCTCACCCAAATCACGGCGGCGGTGGATAAGGCGGCGGAGAAGGGGGCGAAGGAAAGCCTCATCCTGCAGCAGAACCGGGCTTTCGTGGTCAGCATCCCCAACCGGACGGTGATCACGGTGGTGGACGAAGCGAGCTTAAAGGAGAATGTCTTCACCAATATCGACAGCGCGGTTATTCTGTAACGGGCCGGACCTCGCGGAGGAAGCCCGCCGGCCGCCGAACGACAGAGGCGGCACGCATAAAACAAGGAGGTCGTTAATCATGATGCGTTCGATGTTCATGGGGGTTTCCGGGCTCCGGAACCACCAGCTAAAGATGGATGTGATCGGCAACAACATCGCCAACGTTAACACCCTGGGCTTTAAATCGAGCCGGGTGACCTTTCAGGAACTGTTCAACCAGACCATCCGCTCGGCGGTGTCGCCCCAGGCAGGGAAGGCCGGCATCAACCCGATGCAGGTGGGCTCCGGGGTCTCGGTCTCGACCATCGACACCACCCACCTGCAGGGTAACTCCCAGCCGACCGAAAACCCGACCGATATGGCGATAGACGGCAACGGTTTCTTCGTGGTCGGGACCACCCTGCCGACGGCTTTTACCCGGGCCGGCAACTTCACCCGGGACGCTTACGGCAGCCTCACCAGCCCCTCCGGCCTGAAGGTATTCGGCTGGGTGGCGGATGATTCGGGGGTTTTCCCCCTGAAGGACCAGGCGAACCTGCGGCCGATCCAGATTCCCATCGGGCAAGCGATTAACCCGGTGGCCACGACCGCCATCTCCTTTGCCCAAAACCTCGGTGACAACACCACCTCCTACCAGGTGCCGGTGGATGTTTCCGATTCCAAGGGCAACAAGCATACCATCGACTTTAACTTCGTGCACGACCCGGTCACCCCGAACGAATGGGACTGGTCCGGCAGCTATGACGGGGTGGCGGTGGGCGGCGGGACGATTACCTTCGACACCGACACCAGTTACGCGGGCGTGGTGGGTAATTCGGTCAGCTTAAACCTGGCGGCGGCGGGGGCCGACAATATGACCATAGAACTCGATTTCTCCCACCTGACCCAGAATGCCTCCGAGACCACCATCGTCCCCAACATCATCAACGGTTACCCGGCCGGAACACTTAAGAGCTTTACCATCAGTCCCAACGGCTCGATTATCGGCATTTACAGTAACGGCCTGAGCCGCGCCATCGCCCAGGTGGCGGTGGCGGCGTTTAACAACCCGGGCGGGCTGATCAAGCAGGGCGAGAATATGTACACTGAGTCGATCAACTCCGGCCTCAAGCAAATCGGCGAGGCCGGCAGCGGCGGCCGGGGCACGATCATCCCCAGCAGCCTGGAGATGTCGAACGTGGACCTGGCCCAGGAATTTACTGATATGATCGTGACCCAGCGCGGCTTTCAGGCGAACTCCCGCATTCTGAATACCTCGGACGAAATGCTGCAGGAACTGGTGAACCTGAAGCGCTAACCCTTTTCCGGGCGATTGGCGGTCGGCGGACCGGTGGGTCCGCCGACCGCAGGGAGCGCGGGGTGACCGAAATGGGGGTGGATCATGATTAAAGTAACCCGGTTTAACGCCGGAGAAGTGGTTATCAACTCGGAGCTGATTGAGTCGGTGGAAGAAACGCCGGATACGATTATCACCCTGGTCACGGGAAAGAAGATTCTGATCCGGGAGACGGCGGCCGAGGTCGTTGCGCGGGTCATCGCTTACCGGCGGGAATGCGTCCCGGTGCCGGCGGCTATTGCCGCCCTGCGGGCCGTCCTGACGCCGGAAGCGCAGCGGGAGGCGTAAAATGGTACGCAGGCGGTCGGGTTCGGACGAAAAGAAGGGCGCGCCGGAGTGGGTGGTTTCTTACGGCGATATGATGTCGCTCCTGCTCTGTTTTTTCATTCTGCTGTTTGCGTTCTCGAGCGTGGATGCCCTTAAGTTCCAAGCGGTGCTTCTCTCCCTGAAGGGATCCTTCGGGGTGATGGAGGGGGGCATGACCACGAATCAGGGTGACCTGACCGGCGGGGCGGATGTGATGCCTTCGGATTCGGGGCTGATGGAGCTGGAGCCGGCGCCGGAGACGGTGACCGCGGCCGAGGTCGAATCGGCGCTCGCGGAGGCAGGCCTGACCGGGACGGTGCAATTGGTGGAGGAGCAGCGGGGGATGGTGATCCGCTTTGTGGACAGTACTCTGTTTGAATCCGGTAAGGCGGGACTCACCCCGAAGGCGATGGACATTCTCGATAAAACGGCCGGGATTATCACGGGGATGGACAACCTGGTGCGCATCGAGGGGCACACCGATAACCGGCCGATTAACACCGCGCAGTTCCCCTCGAACTGGGAGCTGTCTACCGCCCGGGCGACGACCGTAATCCGCCATTTTGTGGAGGTGCACCGCATCGCCCCGGAACGCCTGGCGGCGGCGGGGTACGGGGAATACTACCCGATTGCCCCCAACGACACGGCCGCGAACCGCGCGCTGAACCGGCGCATCGATATCGTTATCCTCCGGTCGGCCGCATCCGAGCCGGCGCGGACCCCGGTGCTGCCGGCGGTTACCTATCGGAAGGGGAGATAACTGTGCTGCAAAAACTGAAGAGCATCCCGACCGCCCGGCTGGTCGGTATCACGGTGCTGGTGGTGGTTTTGGCCTCGGCCGGGGCGGCGTACTGGTTCTTGGTCGCCCGCCCAGCCCGGGCCAGCCAGCCGAAGCCTAAAAACACGGTGGTTGTGCCGCTGGGGGACTTCACCACTAACTTAGCCCTCACCGAAGGGCTGCGCCAGCAGGTAATCCGCCTCTCGCTGGAGGTGGAGGTCCCGGACAATAAAGCCGCCCGGGAGGTCAACAGCAACCTGTCGCTGGCGCGGGACGCCATCATCGTCGCCCTGCGCAGCATTACCGTGCACCAATTAAACGGGGCGGAGGGAATCGACTACCTGCGGACGGAGCTGATTGGCGCGATCAACCGCCAGCTGCCGAAGGCGGCCGCGATCAATGTGTATTTCACCGATATCATCGTGCAGTAGAAGATCTTTATGGGTATTTCACCGCGATTATCCGACCGCAGACGACCCACCCGGGCATTGTACCCCGATCATCGGAGCGTAGAAGAACTGCATGGGTAATCCGCCGCAAGCATCGGGCCGTAAACGGGCCAGAGAGGAGGGGGGACGGTGGCTGAAGTTCTCTCCCAGGAAGAAATCGACGCCCTGCTGTCGGCGGTCGCCGCCGGGGAGCTCACGACGGGCGCCCTGCCCCGGGAAGAGCCCGGCCGGCGGGTGAAGCTGTACGATTTTCGCCGGCCGAACAAGTTCTCCAAGGACCAGCTCCGGACGCTCCAGATTATCCACGAAAACCTGGCCCGGCTGCTGACCAG
>CAZHIT010000166.1:0-5842 GCA_964533125.1 uncultured Candidatus Sumerlaeota bacterium | reverse complement strand
GTTCTTGATCCCGGCATCGATCTGCTCCGGCGTGGTGGCGGAGAAGGAAAGCCGCATGGTGTTGAGTCCCTTGCCGTCCGGGTAGAAAGCATAGCCGGGTACGTAGACCGCCTTGTTGGCGGCCGCCGCCGGGAACATCTTCTTCGTGTTCACCTGTTCCGGCATCGTCACCCAGAGGAAGAACCCGCCCCCCGGCTTGGTCCACTCCACGGCGGCCGGGAAGTACTTCTCTACCGCCTTCAGCATCGCTTCGCGGCGTACTGCGTATAACGGCAGAATGTGGGCGATGTGGGAATCCAGATAATTGCGCCGGCAGTACTCGTAAACGATAGCCTGGGCGAAGGTGCTGGTGTGCAGGTCCACTGACTCCTTCAGGTAGACCATTTTGTCAATCACTGGCTTCGGGGCGATAATCCAGGCCAGTCTGGCCCCCGGCGAAAAGATCTTGGAGAAGGTCGAGAGATAAATGACGATCCCGTCGGTGTCAAAGGACTTAATCGGCGGAACCTTTTCGCCCGCATAGCGCAGTTCGCTGTACGGGTCGTCTTCGATAATCAGGGTTCCGTACTTCTTGGCGATTTCGACAATCGCTTTTCTCCGCTCAAGCGACAGGGTCACCCCGGTCGGGTTTTGGAAGGTCGGAATGAGGTAAATGAACTTAACGACCTTGCCTTCCTGTTGCCGCTTGGCGAGGATGGATTCGAGGACATCCAGCTGCATCCCGTCCTGGTCCATCGGCACTTCGGTAAACTTCACTCTCATGTTGCTGAAGGGACCGAGCGCGCCTAAGTAAGTCGGGGATTCGACGATTACTTCATCTCCGGGATCTAAGAAAATACGGGCGATCAGGTCCAGTCCCTGCTGTGAACCACTGGTGATCAGGAGGTTTTCGGATTTGGCGACAATGCCGTAGTTCTGGGACCGCTCGGCCAGGAAAGCAATCAGCTTGGCGTAGCCCTGGGTATTGCCGTACTGCAGGGCGGAAGCGTACTCCTGGTCCAGGATGTGGTTGACGACCTCTTTAATCTGCGGTACCGGGAAAGTGGAAGGATGCGGCAAGCCCCCGCTGAACGAGATGATGTCCGGCGCGGTCAGGTACTGCAGGAGTTCGGTCAGGGCGGAGGGCTGCAGGTCTTTACCGTTCTGCGAGTAAAAGCGATTCCAGTCCATAGGCTCTTTTCCTCCTCTACCGTCCAGAATGGGTATTTTATCTATTTTACCAAATCCAGCCCGATTTTGAAAGCTTTTTGATTCAGCGGCCGGCGAGCGAATTTTTCGGACATAACCTGATCGAGGGACCCGGCCGGGACTGCGCCGGTCAGCGCGACCACCGCCCCCAAGGCGACCATTTTGGCCACCGCCACATTGCCAGCGGAGCGGGCCAGCTCAGTAAAGGGATACCCATAAACGGCTCCCGGCAGTTCCGCCGGGTTTTCCACCTCCGAGCTGTCGTAAACAAAGATGCAGTCGGCCGGGAGCTTCCCCCGGTACCGGTCGTACGCCATCTGGATCAGAGCCAGCACCAGGTCCGCCTTGATTACCTGCGGATAGGCGATATCTTCGTCGCTGATGACCACCTCGGACTTAGAGAACCCGCCCCGGGACTCTACCCCGTAGGCAGCGGTCTGCACCGCGTTCTTGCCTTCCACCAGCACCGCCGCTTCCCCCAGGATGGTCCCGGCCAAAATCAGCCCCTGGCCGCCCGCGCCGCTCAAAACAATCTGCCATTTCTTGTTCATCGCGCCTTCCTCCCTTCCTGCCTTCTACCGGCTGAATCCCTGATCCTGGCCTTCGGCCGGCCGCTGCGCCATGGCCTGGATGGCGGCGTACTTCGTGCTCAGGTCTGGGATATCCCGGTCGACCAGTTTCCCGATCCTAAAGGCCTGGGCCTGCTTTTCCGGCGGCAAGCGGTCATAGGCCGCGCCCGGGACCGCGTTATCCCGCAGCCATTCCAGCATCGCCACCGGCGAAGGCTGCTGGTTACGGCGGCCGTAATGGGTGGGGCAGGTGCTGAACACATCCACCAAGGCAAAGCCCTTCTTCTGCATCGCTTCCTGCAGCAGCCCCTGCATTGCCTGGACATGGTAGGGCGTGGCCCGGGCGACGAAAGACGCGCCTGCGGCCGCAGCCAGCGCGCAAAGGTCAAAGGCCGGCTCGAGCGAACCCAAAACCGAGGTGCTGGTATTGCTCCCCTCCGGGGTGGTCGCCGAATACTGACCCCCGGTCATGCCGTAGTTTAAGTTATTGACCACAATCGCCGTCAGATCGATGTTGCGGCGGGCGGCGTGGATGAAATGGTTGCCGCCGATGGTCGCGCAGTCCCCGTCGCCCATCAGTACCACCACCTTCAGGTCCGGGTTCGCCGCCTTCACCCCGGTGGCATAGGCCAAGGCCCGTCCGTGCGTCGTATGCAGGGTATGGGTCGCGAGGTAGTCGTCCGCCTTGCCCCAGCATCCGATACCCGTAACCACCACGATCTCTTCTTTGCGCCAGTTCAGCGCCGCAAACGCCCGCACAATCGCCCCCAGCACGATCCCGTCGCTGCACCCGGGGCACCAGAACAAGGGTAGTTTGTCCGTCCGCAGATACTCGCTGCCGATCATAACGCCACCTCCCGGATTTTGGCCAAAACCTCGGCCGGAGTAATGGCTTCGCTGTCCACCCGGTTCACCCCGTACACCGGGGTAGAACTCGGGTTCACCCGGCGGACCTCGCCGATCAGTTGCCCTAAGTTCATTTCTGGCACGATCACCGCCTTGGCGCGCGCACACAGAGCGGCCACTTCCTCGTCCGGAAACGGCCACAGGGTTTGGAGCTGAATCATACCGACTTTCAGCCCCGCCGCCCGGGCCATCGGCACCACCTCAGCCGCCGTCCGGGTGACTGCCCCATAGGCCACGATCACAATCTCGGCGTCCGCCGTCTCCGTCTCCCGGGTCAGCACAATCCGGTCCCGGTTACCGGTAATCTTATCCGACAGGCGGCGGATCACCCGGTCCGCGTTCGCCGGCGTGCTGTTCGGGAACCCGGTCTCATCGTGCATCGAGCTGTTGGCGTGTTGGATATACTCACTGCCAAACACCGCGAGCGGCGGCACCCCATCCGCATCCGGCTGGTACGGCCGGAAAGCCGCCGGGTCACCGCTCGGCGCTTTGCGCTCCGAGAGCTTCAGTTCCGACGCCGCGCGCACAACCACCTTCTCGCGCATATGCCCAACCGCCTCGTCCGCCAAGAGGATCACCGGGTTGCGGAACTCCTCCGCCAGGTTAAACGCCTCCACGGTCAGGTCAAAACACTCCTGCACCGACGCCGGTGATAGCGCAATAATCGCATGATCGCCGTGCGTGCCCCAGCGCGCCTGCATCACATCCGCCTGCGCCGGCTTGGTCGCGAGGCCCGTGCTCGGCCCGGAGCGCATCACATTTATAATCACAATCGGCACCTCGGCCATCACCGCCATGCCCAGGTTTTCCTGCATCAGCGAAAAGCCCGGGCCGCTCGTGGCCGCAAAAGCTTTCTTCCCCGCGAGCGAAGCCCCAATCACCGCGCCGATGCTCCCCAGTTCGTCTTCCATCTGCAAAAACACCCCGCCCAGCTCCGGCAGACGTTTGGCCGCGATTTCGGCGATTTCTGACGATGGGGTAATGGGGTACCCGGCGTAGAACCTGGCGCCGGCAGCAAACGCCGCCTCCGCAATCGCCTCATTGCCCTGCAAGAACCGCACCGCTCCCTGCTCCGGCATTACTCCGTCACCTCCATCTCCACCGCAAAATCCGGGCACCGCAGCACGCACAGCCCGCAGGCGATGCACGCCTCGGGCTTCTCCACCACCGGACCGCCCACCCGGTCCGCTGCCAGCACCTGTTTAGGGCAAAAGGCGATGCAGATGCCGCATTCCTTGCACCATTTCCGGTTGATCTTAATCGTCGTTTTTCCCACTTTGCCTTCCGTCAAGCCGCCATCCCTCCTCCATTAACTTCCCGGGCAACGTGACAGAAGTAACCCGCAGGTTACTTCTGTCTGGCCGGCCGCTTTACGCCGTAAGCACCGGCAATACACCAAGGTAGATGAGATCCTTGCGGTTTGCCGCATCGCCCTGGACCATAATCGCCGCCCGGGCTACGACCGTCCCGCCTGCCCGGCTGACCAACCGCTCCAGCGCGTCAATCGACGCCCCCGTCTGAATCACGTCGTCGATCAGGGCCACTTTTTTTCCGCTCACTTTGGCGATATCCGGACCGTTTAAGCAGAGCACATCCGGCTTATAACTGTCGTCCGCTACGATTTCCTCGAGCATCGGCTCATCCATATAGGCCTTTACATTCTTCCGCGCCACCACATAATTCATGTCCAGCAGCCGGGAAACCTCATGGACCAGGGGAATACCCTTCGCCTCCGCGGATACGATAACCTCTACCTCCGGCAGCCGGCTGACGATCTCCGGGGCCACGCGGCAAACCAGTTCCGTGTCGCCCAGAATGACAAAACTGGGGATGAACCGGCCTTGCGATAAGCCGATAATCGGCAGTTCCCGCGCCAGGCCGCAAAGCTCCAGATGATACGTTTTCCTCACAGTTTTTCCTCCCTTTCACTTTCTTCGGAAAGACTGGCCGCCTGATCTTTAAGCGGCGGAATTTCCTGTGCTTCGTGTTAATGGTTTTCGTGACCGGACCGCTCTTTTCCTGCCGGAAAGCCGGTATGAACGGTGGGAAAAGATTATTTCTCGCTCGATGCCAGGCAGATAAAAAACACCGGCGTTCAAGCGGTGTTATTGTGCACGATTATGGGGTATTTAGACAAAATAATGGTGCGCTGTAGAGGATTTGAACCTCTGACCCCTACCGTGTCAAGGTAGTGCTCTCCCACTGAGCTAACAGCGCACATCGTGGTGCCGGGAACCGGGCTCGAACCGGTACGGGCTGTAACACCCGAGGGATTTTAAGTCCCTTGCGTCTGCCAATTCCGCCATCCCGGCGAATTGTTCGACCGCAAAATACATTATACACTAAGCGCCGCAAATAAGCAAGTGCCGTTTTTGCCGCGTCCGGCGCGCCCCCCATCCTTCGTTCTCTACAAGATTTCAGAACCATTGCCGCTCCGCGCGCTCATCATCGGCTCCACGTGTACCGTCGCCTGCACGCCGATATTATCAAGCAAGCTATACTTTACCCGCGCCGCGATGGCATGCGACTCCCGCACCCGCAACTCTTCATCCACCTGAATGTGCAAAGTTACCATTTTTTGTTCGCCGCCGTAATCGTGCAGGCTGATCTTATGGATCCCCTGCACTCCCTGCACCCCAGTCACCAGGCGGGTAATCTGCGCCAGAGTTTCCGGATCGGCCTGCAGCCCTATAAGCACGCTGCAAGCGTCCCGCCCCAACTCCCAGCCGGTGTATAGGATCAGCCCCGATACGATCAGGCCGAAGACCGCATCGACCCAGGGATAACCGTACAAGGAAGCAATAATCGCAACCGACACCAAGGCACTGGCGATTGCGTCGCTCCGGTGGTGCCAGGCGTCAGCGATCAGAGCTGATGATTTGATTTTTTTACCTAGAATAACCGAAAACCGGGCCAACCACTCTTTGAACCCTCCACTCAGTAACATTATCCCGGCAACCAGATAACTTCCTTTGACTGCCGTCGCAGAGAAAAGACGCTGGATAGATTTGTTGCCAAATTCCAGACCAACACACAGCAACAGGACGGCAATAATCAGAGTAGCGATCGACTCAACCCGCCCATGGCCGTATGGGTGCTCATCGTCGGCCGGTAGATGGGCAGCCCGGAACCCTACCAACACTACCACCGAAGTGATCACATCCGAAGCGGTATGGACC
>CAZHIT010000165.1:855-5853 GCA_964533125.1 uncultured Candidatus Sumerlaeota bacterium | reverse complement strand
AGCGGGAGCACGCGTCCACCCCGGACGAAAAGCGCCGCTGGCAGAGTATCCGCGAACGGCTGCCGCTCGCGAATATCAGTACCATCCACAGCTGGTGCAGCGGTATCCTGCGGGAAAACTTCGCCCTCTTGGGCCTGGACCCGAACTTCGCCATCATCACCGAGGCCGACCGTCAGACCTGTTTGCTGGAGTTGGCCCGGGAGGTAATCGCCGAAAGCCTGGTCCGAAACGCTTACCAGGAGGCCGGGGAGACGCTCCTTGGGTTTGCCGGGTCGGACTACCTGATCGGTGATGGCCTGGCCAAAAACCTGATCGAATTGCTTGCCAAAATCCGTGAATCCGGCCGGACCATGGCCGAAGTCGCGGGTCTCACCGCCGGGCGCGCCTTGGCCGATGATCCGGCAGCCGGAGATGATGGTCCGCCGGTACCGGTCATCCGGATGGAGAACCTGGCGGCGGCGATGCTGACCGAGCTGGAGCGCAAATACAGCGCCTTTAAGCGGCGGGAGCGGGTGCTGGATTTTTCCGACCTGGAACTGCTGACCCTGCAGCTCCTGACGGACCCCGGAGTGCGGGAGGAATACCGGGAGCGTTACCGCTATTTTTTGGTGGACGAGTTTCAGGATACGAACGAAGTGCAGCTCCGGATCCTGTACTCCCTTGTCCACGACGGCCGGGCCCTGCTGGAGCGGCGGCTGTTCGTTGTCGGTGACCACCAGCAGGCCATCTACGGCTTCCGGGGGACGGACTACCGGCTGTTTAACCGGGTGAGCGCGGACATCGGCGCCGCCGGCCGGCGGGTCCTCTCCACCTGTTACCGCAGCACCCCCCGCATCATTAATACCGTCAACGCCCTGTTCCCCAACCTGCTCACCCCCTACCAGCCGCTGACGGTGGCGCCGGAGCGGCAGGACGATCCGCCCGGGGAAAAAGTCGAGCTGATTACCTTCCCGGCCGGCGGGCGCCGCACGGACCAGGCAGCCAATGACCTGATCAAGCTGATCAAGAAGGGCGGCACGGCCGAGGAGCTGCGGGCGGCGTACGACTGGATCGACCAAGGCGATGATGAACCGGAGCCGGCCGATTTTGAAGCCGAAATCCTGGTCAGCCGCATCCGGACCCTAAGGAAAGAGGGCTATGCGTACCGGGATATCGCCGTGCTCCTGCGCAGCCGCACCCGCCTGCCGGAGTACGAGCACTCCCTCCGGCGGCATGGGATCAGTTACTGCCTGCTCGGGGGCTTAGGCTCTTTTACCAGGCAGGAGATCCGGGACCTCCTCCACATCTACCGTCTGGTGTTTGATCCGGCTGACCGGATTGCGCTCGCGGGCGCGCTCCGCTCCCCGCTGTTCGCTTTCTCCGACGCCGACTTAATCCCCCTCTTTGCCGGGCTGAGGGACAATCCCGCCGCCTGGCCCGAGGGCTTGGCGCAGTTGGTTACGGCGAAACCAGCGGCGGCTGCCCTGGCCCATCGCGCGCAAGCCATTCTCGCCGACCTGACCGAAGCCGCCGGCACGCTTTGCGCCCAAGAACTGCTACTCCGGATTGTGGACGCCACCGACTGCCGCGCGGTGCTGCTGACCCAGCCGGATGGCCCCCAGCGGTACCGGAACATCGAAAAATTGCTGACCATCGCGGCCGAGTTTGACTCCCGGCGCTTTTATACCGCCCGTCAGTTCCCCGCTTACCTCGATAATCTGGCGGAAACGGCGGGGAGCGAAGGCAACGCCGCCCTGGATACGGAGGACAGCGACGCGGTCAAGATCCTGACCATCCACGCCGCCAAGGGGCTGGAGTTTAGGGCGGTCATTATCCCCGATGCCGGCCGGAACCTGGTATATAAAGCCTCCCATGACAAACCCAACCTGGCCTATACCCCGGAGTACGGAATCATCACCCCCCAGAGCGCGGACTATCCCGACTGGCACAAGGCGATGTGTGGCCGGGAGCTGGAGGAGGGGCGGCGGCTGTTGTATGTGGCGGCCACCCGGGCGAAGGAGTTCTTGGCCATCATCGGCAAGGACGACGGTAAAGAAGAACCGACCCAGCTGAATACCTTCCTGCGGATGCTGCAGGCGGCCCGCGGGGCGGGGGAGGAGAGCGCCGACAGTTTAGAGCTGGTCGACGCGCTGACCATGCCGATGTATGACCCGGCGGAGGGCAAGCTGTACACAGAGAAGCGGGCGGCAATCCTGGCTTACGACTTTGCCGCCGCCGGTCCTCCGGAACCCCGGGCAGGGCGCCTGGATTGGGAGTACCGGGGCCGGCGGGGGATGCAGGCGAGCGTCAGCCAGTACCTGGAGTACCAAAGCTGCCCGCGACGCTATTACCTGCGCTTCCGGGCCGGCCTGCAAAGCGGCGACTGGCAGAGCGAGGACCGGACGGCGGCGGCCGAGGCCGAACTGGACGCCCGGGAAGCGGGTACGGTAAAGCTTGCCGCCAATGTGCGGGGGACCATCGTTCACCGCCTCATCGAAAGAATCCTCACCGGCCGGTGTCTGCCTGAGCAGGAGGCTGCGGCCATCGAAGCGGAACTGCGCGCGGCCGCCCCGGAGCTGAGGGGCGAGGCGCTGGCGGAGCAGCAATCAGCGATCGGGCGCTACCTTACCCACTACCGCCGCCTGGAAGCGAAGCTGGCGGCGTCAGCCCCGGGTCCCCTGGTCCGGCGGGAGGCGGAACTGTCCTTCCGCTATCCATTGGACGACGAACAGGCGGTGGTGCTGCACGGGGTCATCGACCGCCTGGATGTGTACGAGCAGAATGGTGGAAGGACCGCCTGGCTGGTGGACTACAAGACCAACCGGGTTTGGGGTCAGGCGGGCGCCGATGCCCTGGCGCAGCGCTACCGGCCCCAGTTGTTGGCTTACGGTGAAGCGGTGCGCCGCCTGTACCACTGCGACGGGCAGCCGGTGCGCTTGAGTGGGATTTATCTCTACCTGCTGGATACGGGTGAGTACCGGGAGATCAGCGCGGATCAGGTTGAGTGCGACGCCCTGCTAGCCGAACTGTCCGCTGCCTTTGACCATATCGCCGGGCACGACGAGCCGGAGGACTTTGCCCCCCAGCCGGGCGGCCATTGCCAGTACTGCGGTTACCGCGAGATCTGCCCGGAGGATGCGGCGCCGGCGGACGCTGGGAGCGATGCGCTTTAGCCGGCGTAGCCGAGGATTAGGGAGGAAAATGGCGCTCGAGTGTGGAATATACGCTGCTGGGCCGGGAAGCGTAACGATTTGGCCCGGCAGGAAAGGTCTGATGCACATATGGAAGAAGTATACGCCAAAATTTACCGCAGTGAAATTCCTCTGCCCGAAAATCCGCTCAAGGCCCTGAACAGCTACATCATCCGGGGCGAAACCAAGACCGTGATTATCGACACCGGCTTTAACCGGCCTGAGTCGAAAACGGTCTTCTATGCAAACCTCGAAGAGATGGGCGTAGAAATCGCCGGAGCGGACGTGGTGATTACCCATCTGCACGCCGACCACTCCGGCCTGGCCCAGGAACTGGCCGAGCAGGGCGCCCGGATTCTGATGAGCCGGGGGGACGGGGAAGCGGCCCAGCGGATGCGCGGCGGCAGCGGGCAAAGCTCCCAGCACCGGTGGCAGCAGTACGGCTTTCCGCCCGGCGAAGACCTGATGAGTTCTCACCCCGGCCGCATTTACGCCCCGGCCAGCGGGTTTCCGTTTACCGTATTGGCCGAAGGGGACGAGATCGTGGTGGACGACTACCGGTTCCGGGTGGTTTCGGTACCGGGGCATACCCCGGACATGATCAACCTGTACGAACCCACCCACGGCCTGTATTTTTCGGCTGACCATGTGCTGGATCCGATTACCCCCAACATCACCTACTGGGGGCCGGAGCACCCGGTCATCCTCCGCCAGTACTTACAGAGCCTGCAGAAGATTTATCCGTACCGCATCTCGCTCATGCTCCCTGCTCACCGGCATCTGATTACCGACCACCAGAAGCGGATCGACGAGTTGCTCGCCCACCATGCCCACCGGATGCAGGAAATCGAGATCATCCTCGCGCGGCACGGGACCGAACTCACGGTCGTCGAAATCGCGCGGGAGATGAGCTGGAAAATCCGGGCCAAGGACTGGGACGATTTTCCGACCGCCCAGAAGATTTTCGCCACCGGCGAGGCGATGAGCCACCTCGATTACCTGGTGGCCGAAGGGCGGGTTAAGCGGCGCGATACCGACGAAGTATGGTATTTCAGCCGGCCGCAGTAGGCCGCAAGACAGCCGAAAAGCAGGGGGAATCCCTGCTTTTCGGATTTTATGCTTGGTTAGGCTATGCCCGGTTTACTTCCCGTAGTGATGCTGCAGAAAGTCGCTTAAGCTGACCGCGTTCCCGCCGGGAAGCCGCTCTAAGATGCCATTACCGGAGTGCAACCCATTCTCGCCGTTGGTCATAATAACCACCCCGTCACCGGTATCCGGGAAAGCAATCACCAGGTTGCGCGTCCCCCCGTTGTCGCCCCAGTGCCAGCAAAAGGATCCGGCATCGCGGCGCTTGAGCCCCCACCCTAGCCCCCAGGCGATGGCCTCGGTCATTTGGCTCTGGGGGCGCAGCATTTCGGCCAGGGTTGCCGGCCGGAGACTAACCCGGGCGGGGTCCGCCTGCAGCAGGGTCAGAGCGAGGAAGCGGGCGTAGTCGGAGACGGTGATGTACATAGTATAGGCGGCGTTCGCCTGCCGGTAGGGCTTGGGGGGCATGGGCTTGCCTTCGGCGTCGTGCGGGCGGGCGTACCGGGCGGCGAAAGCGTCCTGCCAAATCAGAGAAGTGCTCCTCAGGCCCAGCGGGCGAAACAGCCGGTCGCGGGCGTAATCCTCCAGGGGCTGGCCGGTCAGGCCTTCCATAATCCGCTGGAGGTAGAGGAAGCCTTCGCCGGAGTAACCGAAGCTTTCCCCCGGGGTAAACTTGAAGCGCAATTGGCCGTCCGGCTCGGATTTGCGCCAGTTGGGGAAGCCGGTGGTGTGGCTTAAGACC
>CAZHIT010000165.1:0-845 GCA_964533125.1 uncultured Candidatus Sumerlaeota bacterium | reverse complement strand
GGGTGATCTGGCGGACGCGGGGGTCGTCTATGGGGGGCGGCGCCTGGGTGTAGTCCGCGAGCGGCCTGTCCAGGTCCATAACCCCCTGGTCACACAGCTCCAGCGCGAGCCAGGCCACCGCCGGCTTGGTCAGTGAAGCCGCTTCAAACATGGTGTCCGTTGTCACCGGTTCCGGTGCGGCCTGATCCCGAATGCCAAAGCCCTGGCTCCAGACGGTCTGCCTCCCCTCGACCAGGGCGATGGCCAGGCCGGGTACTTGGTTTTCCTGCATCCGGGCAGGGATTTCCGTCTGCATTTGTTCGATAAACTGTCCGGTGGTGCGGGTTGCTTCCATATAATTAACCTCCTTTGGGGGAAACCTAAGCTGCTAACCCTTAGTTTTCGCTGCCGCCGGGCTTAATCCTCCCAGGCCGGACCAGGGGGACCCCGACTGCCGACCGGGATGAGGTTAGCCTCCACGCTAAACGATAGCGGAAAAACTGTCCCGCCGGGGTCAAAGCAGGAGGAAGCTGGGGCGCGGCGGAGAATGTTACGCTAAAGCCAAAACCGGTCAGGGTTCGTATGTCGGGGAAGGCTGTGATATTTTCACCGGTTACCGCTAACCGATCAAAGCTGCACAAAGGACGAAAGGGGAGGATGGAATGCAAAAGATTGACCTGATTGTGAAAGCCCCGCATTTCTACACCATGGAAGGGGAGGGCGTCGGCTACAAACCGGGAGTGGCGATGGCCGTCGATGCCGGCAAGATCGTCGCGGTGGAAGACGAAGCGAAGATCCTGGCCGAGTACAGCGCGGCGGAAACGCTGGAACTTACACACCACGCGGTCTTCCCCGGATTCATCGAC
>CAZHIT010000164.1:0-5903 GCA_964533125.1 uncultured Candidatus Sumerlaeota bacterium | reverse complement strand
GTTCAGAGGGGGAAAAAGCTTGGCGACCATCCGGGAAGCCACTCCGGCCGATAATGACAGCCTCGTATCGCTGTTGTCCCGCTGCCCGCAGGGGACGAACCTGGTGGTGTGCTTAAACCGCGCGCCGGATTTTTTTGCCCGGTCGCGGCCCTACGACCAGTCCCAGACCTTTGTG
This sequence comes from uncultured Candidatus Sumerlaeota bacterium, assembly GCA_964533125.1. GTDB lineage: Bacteria > Bacillota > SLNR01 > SLNR01 > JBMNPB01 > CAZHIT01. Next base: position 5,728 of record CAZHIT010000164.1, on the reverse strand, counting down.
GCGGTGGAGGGTGACCGCATCGTGGGAGCGGTGGAGACGGCGCTGAAGCGGGTGCAGGTGAATGGGCAGGAAAAACTCTGCGGTTACCACTACAGCCTGGCAGTGGACCGGGATTTCCGGCGTTCCGGCCTGGCTTATCAGCTGGAGATGGCCTGCCAGGGCTACGACCGGAAACACGGTGCGGACCTGTGCTATGTGTGGGTGATTGAGGATAACAACCCGTCCCTGGGCCTGACCAAGAAGCTCGGGTATGCGGAAATGGTCCGCTTTGATGTGCACGTCTTCCTACCGTACAAACCGCAGACGATTCCGTCCGGGGTGCGCCGGGCGAAGCCGGAGGATTACCCGGCCCTGGCCGCGCTCCTAAACCAATGTTACCGGGAGCACGATTTGTATGCGCCCCTGACCGCCGAATCGCTCGCGGCGTATATCCAGCGGCTGCCGGGGTTTTCGCCGGAGGACCTTTATCTTTACGAGCAGGGCGGGGAGATCCGCAGCTGCCTGGGGTGCTGGGATTACAGCAAGGTGATCCAGGGCTCCATCGTCCGCTTAAGTTCGCAGCTGCAGACCATCGCGGCGGTGGTCCGGTTTTTGCGTCCATTGATGACCCTGCCCTGGGTGCCGGAAACGGGGAAAGACTGGGGGTACTGCGTACCGGTGCTGTTTGGTTATGCTAAGGCGCCGGCGGACCTGCTGCCACTGTGGCGGCAGATGAACAATTTCACCCGCGACCGCCGGGTGAATGCCGTGATGGTGCCGCTGGATCCGGGCAGTCCGTTCAAAGTCATCACCCGGGCGGGGTTTAGTATCAAAGTCGGGATGCATAGTTTGGTCAATAATTATACCGGCGGGCCGGTCCCGGCCGGGCGGCTGGTCTATGGCGATCCCTGCGATATCTAGGGCGAGGGGTGTAGATGCCGGCTGTGGCGCCCGGCGGTCCATCGGTTATAGGGTTAATAAACGTGGTATAAGGGACAGCAGCCGGCTTCGCCGGCTGCTGTTTAGCGTTCGTCGTCTTTGCGGTAGCTGCGGGGCCGCGGGCGGGAGGGCTGCCAGTTATCCCGGGGGTGGTCGGTCCGGGGGCGGCTGGGGCTGCGCCAGTTGCGGAAGATGGCGCTGATCTGGTCGGCCGCCTCCGCCGGGACCTCAACATAGGTATTGCTGCCGTAGATTTCGATGTCGCCGATCTGGCGCGGGGTGAGTTCGGTTTTGGCGGTAATCTGGCTCACGATGGTGCGGGGATTGATGCCCTGCGCCCGCCCGAAGGGAATCAGCAGGCGGATGCGCTCGGGGGCGGCCGGGGTGAGTTCGGTCATCTCCAAATCGCGGCCGTCGGTATCGATCAGTTTTAAGGCGGCGGCGAGCAGGTCGGTGGAGTCGTTGTCCTGCAGCAGCTGCATCGCCAGGTCTTTGTACGCCCCGGCGCCTTCGCGGATGGTCTCCACCAGCCGTTCGGACAGGGATTGCTGGCGCACTTCGAGGGCTTCGGTGAACGAGGGGACGCTGTGCCGGGGGATGCGCTTGCCGATGGTGTGCTCGATGAAGCGCAGCTGCTTGATTTCGCGCGAAGTGACCAGGGTTAAGGCGACCCCTTCCCGGCCGGCCCGGCCGGTGCGGCCGATGCGGTGGACATAGGAGTCGGCATCCTGGGGGATATCGAAGTTGATGACGTGGGTGACATTGCTGATATCCAAGCCCCGGGCCGCCACATCGGTCGCTACAAGCAGTTCGCTCGTGCCCATCCGGAAGCGGTTCATAGCGCTGTCCCGTTCCCGCTGGGACAAGTCGCCGTGGAGGGCCTCCACCATGTAGCCCCGTTCCAGCAGCTCCCGGGCCAGTTCGGCCGTACCCTGCTTGGTGCGGCAGAAGATGATGCCGGCCTGGGGACTTTCGACATCGAGGATGCGGCAGAGAGTTTCTACTTTCAGCTTGGGGTTGACTTCGTAATAGCGCTGCTCGGTGAGGGGGACGGTCGTTTCTTCCCCTTCGATCTTCACGCTCTGGGGGTTGCGCATGAACTCCCGGGCGAGCGCGGTGACCGGCGGGGGCAGGGTGGCCGAGAAGAGCATCGTTTGCCGCTCGGCGGGGGTGAGGCCGATGATGGTGCGGATATCATCCAGAAAACCCATATTCAGCATTTCGTCCGCTTCATCCAGCACGAGCAAGAACACGTGCTCCAAGTTAATGTTCTGCCGGTTGATGTGGTCGATTAAACGTCCGGGGGTCCCGACGACGACTTCGGGATTCTTCTTCAGCAGACGGATTTGGTGCTCGATCGACTGGCCGCCGTAGACCGGAATCACCAGCGTGGGCAGGTGGCGGGCCAAGCGGGTCAGCTCCTGGGAAACCTGGACGGCCAGTTCCCGGGTGGGGCAGACGATTAAACCCTGCAGACCGGCGCCGGGTACCGCTTTGTGCAGCAGGGGCAGGCCGAAAGCGGCGGTCTTGCCGGTACCGGTTTGGGCCTGGCCGGTGATATCTTTTCCCTGCATTGCCAGGGGAATGGATTTCGTCTGGATGGGGGTGGGGGTCTCAAAGCCCAGGTCGGCGATGGCCTGGAGCAGCTGAGGGTTGAGATCAAAGGCGCTAAAAGTGTTCGGTTCCATTTTTTCTCTCCTAACCTGAATATTTGCGTATGGCCGCGGCGGGCGGCCGGAAAAGGTTACCTCTTTGGGTAGTATAACATTGCGTACAAAGTTTATCACGCCGAACGGGAAAAGACAAATATTTTCCACGGTCCGGGAGCCCGGCCGGGGTCATTCCCGCCGCCAATACCGGAGGATGCCGGCCTCGCGGTTTACGGCGGCGATGCCCAGCTCCACCAATTTATCCAGATGGGCGATGGTGTCGCCGGCGGCAAAGAAGCAAATGAAGCCGCTTAAGCCCGGGCTCAGTTCACGCATCACAGCGAAAGCGGTTTTGGGTGCGCCGGTCAGGATGGCAGCGATCCGGCCGAGCTTGCGGCGGTGGACCTGGTACAGTTTTTGGATGGTTTCCCGGAAGTGGGGGAAGGGGTCGCCGTGACCAGGGTAAACCTGGCGGACCGGCAGTGGCTCCAGGCGTTCCAAACTCGCGATATATTGGTTGTAGCTGTCCGTCCGCCTGCCGTCCTCTGTGGCCTCGACCAGCAGGGAGGGGGAGAAATGCGGTACCACCATATCGCTCGTAAGAATGCTCTCATCTTGCGGGGAGTAGAGGCAGAGCTGACCGGAACTGTGACCCGGGGTGAGCAAAACCTCCAGTAGCCCGTGCTCAAACTCCAGCTTATCCCCTTCTCGGAGGAAGGTCACGGCCGTCGGGTACACCGGTTCCCTGGGTCCGCCCCGCCGGATAGAGGGGACGACTGCCGGGGGGACGCCGGCCCAGGTGAGAATCGCTCCGTTATCGGCGGTGCCGTTTTGGATTTTCGCCCACTCGGTGGGGTGAATGAAGACTTCAGATCCAGAAGCCTGCAGGGCGGCGGCCTGGCCCACATGGTCCGGGTGGGTATGGGTGAGCACCACCCGCCGGATATCGGTCAGCCGCAAACCCTCCTGCCCGAGCGCCGCTTCCAGGAGATGACGGGTGACAGGGTTATTGAACCCGGCGTCGATGAGGGTGAGGGGGTCGTCTTTGACCAGGTACATATTGACCGAATCCTGCGGCAGGGTAGAGGGGAGGGCGATACGGATGATAGGGGGCATAAGTTTTCCTCCGGTCAGCAATCGGGGTACCACATAAATTCTAACAATAAAAGAGCAAACTGACAAGGGCCGGGAGTCGCCCTTGCCGCTGGCAGCCGCACCAAATAAAGGAAAGCGGCGGCTGGCGGCGAAACCTATTGAAGGAAAACTGGGAGAGGATGGTGCCGACCATGCCGACCGTGCGGATTCTCCAAACCGGCGATCTCCACCTGGAGACCCCCTTCAGCGGCAGCTGCCTGACCCGGGAGCAAGCCCGGCAGCGGCGGGAAGAACTGCGGGAAACCTTCACCCGGATTATCGGGCTGGTGCAGGAGCGGGGGGTTCAGCTGCTGCTGATTGCCGGCGATTTGTTTGAGCACCGGTACGCCACTAAAGATACGATGCGGTTTCTGAACCGGCAGTTTGCGGCGATTCCGGCAACAAAGGTCTTTATCGTCCCGGGCAACCACGATCCGGCCCTGGCCGATTCGTATTACCGGACCTTTCCCTGGAACGGGAATGTGCATATCTTCACTGAGCCGGAGTTTACGAGCGTATCCATCCCGGAGCTGAACTGCTGCGTCCACGGTTTTGGCTGGACCCGCTGGGAGGACCGGGAGAACCGTCTTTCGTCTCTGCGCATCGGGAACCGGGACTGCCTGAACCTGGTCCTGCTGCACGGGGATGCCGCGGGGGCGGAGGGCGAAACCATCTATCTGCCGGTCACAGCGGCGGCGATGCAAAACTGCGGGGCGGACTATATCGCGCTTGGGCATATCCACAACCCGATGCCCGTAAAGGCCGGCGGGAAAGTGCTGGGGCAGTACGCCGGCAGCCCGGAACCGCTGAACTTTGGCGAAACGGGCGAACACGGGGTGCTGACGGGGGAACTCGAGAAAGGGAACATCAAGATGGAATTTGTGCCCACGGCCCGGCGGCAGTACCGGCACCTGACGGTACCGGTGACGCCGGAACTGGACGCCGAAGCACTGCTCGGCCTCTGCCGGGAGCAGATAGCAGTTTGTGGCGCCGACCACTATTACCGCTGCACGCTGACCGGTCTCGCGGACCCGGAGGTACCATTAGACCTGAACTGGCTGACCGAAAAGGCGCGGGAGGCTTGTTTTTACGCAGAGATGGTGAATGAAACGCGCCCGGACCAAGACCTTGAGGCGATAGCAGCGCAGGAGGGCAATTCGGTGATCGGTCAGTTTATTACCCGGATGCTGGGGATGATGGACAAAAGCGCCGGGGAGGAACGGGAAACCGCCCGGCGGGCGCTGGAACGGGGGCTTGGCGCGCTGACCCGGAAGAAGGTGGGATAGAGATGCGGCTGAATCGTTTGCAGTTGACGGCGTTTGGGAAGTTTGCCAACCGGGAAATCAGCTTAAAAGATGGTCTGAACCTGGTGTACGGGGAGAACGAAGCCGGCAAGTCCACGGTGCACGGGTTTATCCGGGGGATGCTCTTTGGGTTTAAGAAACCGGGGACCCGCCGTTCGTATACCGGGGACCGGGAGCGGTTTCGCCCCTGGCAGGGAAGCGACTACGCCGGGAGCCTTGAGTACGAACACGAGCGGGAGCGCATCAGAGTGCAGCGCAATTTTGAGCGGGATGAGACCAAAATCGCGGATGCGGTTACCGGTCAGGATATCTCCCGCCGCTTTAACCAAGATAAACGGCATGAGTTTGATTACGCCGAACAGCACCTGGGCATCAGCGGCGCAGTGTTTGCCAACACGGTCTGGATCGGGCAGCTGGGGGCGGCCACGGAAGCGGCTTTGGCGGGAGAAGTGGCGGAGAAACTGGCGAACCTCAGCCAGGCCGGCACCGAGGATGTTTCGGTGCAGGATGCGCTAGCGATTTTGAACAAAGCGGCGGAGCAAATCGGGACCCCGCGGGCGACCATGAAGCCGCTGGGGAGGATGACTGCTTTGATCGGGGATCTCGAGGCCGAGGCAGTACAGACCAGAACGGTCTTGCAGGAAGTGCGGGATTGGGAACTGCGTCTGGTGGACTGTCGCCGGCGCCAGAGCGAGGCGAAGCGGGTCCTACACGTTAAAGAGA
>CAZHIT010000163.1:0-5913 GCA_964533125.1 uncultured Candidatus Sumerlaeota bacterium | reverse complement strand
CCCCGGTGATGGGCGAACTCCATCGCCGTTCTCCTGCGTTGCGGCGGTGGCAGCCGGTCAGGCGGCAATGTCAGGGCGCGCGGGTAAGGTGGTTCCAGAGCCCGCCGGGCGACGGAGTAAGACGGCCTGACGGCCTCCCTGGCGTTTTAGCGGACGCAGGCGCAAGCCGGGCGAAGCGCGGATGCCGGAGACAGGCACGGCGGCGAAAATGAGAGCGGCCGGGATACACAGATCGGCCGCCAACAATACCTGTATAAGCAGCACCCCCATACATTCATACTAAGGAAAACGAGGATGATTGGGAGGCGGCCGTCTTGAGCGCCATTGCCATGCTGCACCAATTGCGGTTGGAGCTGTGGGGGCTGACCTTAACCAGGTACCTGAACGAAGAGCTGTTTTCCTACCAATGGTGGGGCATAGTCGCCCTGCTCCTGGTCAGCTACACTATCTGGTGGCGGCTGGTGGACCGGACGCGTCTGGCGGAGATCCTGCTTTATGGCTCTTTTGTCGCAGTCACCGCTGCGGTAATCGATATTGCCGGTGTTACCGCAGCGCTCTGGCAATACAACTATCGCCTGTTTCCCATTCTCCCGGCGCCTTTCCCTTTTGACTACACCGTTCTCCCCATCCTGGCGATGCTGGCCTATCAGTACAGCCGGACCTGGGGGAAGTACGTGGTTCTGTCCGCCCTGGGCGCGGCGGTGTTTAGTTTTGTCGTTCTGCCCCTGTTTCAGACCGCCGGGATTATAACTTTATTCAACTGGAGCTTTGGGCGGGTTTTTTGGCTGCGGCTGGGGTTTATCCTGGTCGATCGGGCCGCTATTCGCCTGGTGCTCGCGGTTATGGCCGAGAGCCGGGAGAAACCCCGGACAGCCGCCGCACCGGCTAGGGGGGAAGAAGCGTTCGCGCTCCGCCTGCCCCGGGTGGGGTGGCGGCGGGATAAGCTGAAGTAGGGGGGGTAGCGGCTCTGCGGGCTTGTCCTTTGCCCCCGCTGGCAGTTGGCAGCCCGGGTCCGGACTTAGCCCGGCAGCACTCTTTCCCGCCATTTGCTTTGTACTCTTTGGGTCTCGCTCGTTTGCCTCCGGCTGCCGGCCGGGGGCTCGCTTTTTTCGTCTCCGACTGCCCGGGGCGCGGACCAGAGAGCGCCGTCAGCAGGGAAAGCCAGGCCGCGCTAGTGGCCGCCGATCGGGAAAAACAGTTAGCGCCACCTGGTGGTACCTGGCAGGATTACTGCGTTTGGTGTGGAAAGCTCTAGGTATTCGGTCAGAGCTTAGCCCGGGCCAACCGCCGGGGAATGCCGGGCGGTTTGGGGAGCGCATACGAGTAAACCCAGCCGCGCCGGAAGTAAACGGATTAACCAATTTAGCCTATCCGGGACAAGAAGGGGGTGAGCCTGCCGCAGACGGGGTGAGGTGGCCTTGGCTGGCGCACGACTTTGGCGATGACTCAGGCTTGGCGATCGGAGAGAAAGAATGCGGAGGTGGCAAGATTGGCATACGATTTTACGACGATTATCGACCGCCGGGGCAAGGATGCTCTGGCCGTGGACAGTGCCGGCAAGAAAAACTGGGGGATTGAACCGGGAGCACCGAAGCCAGGATACGATTTCCTGCCGATGTGGATTGCGGATATGAGCTTTGCGACCTGCCCGTCGGTGACCGAGGCGATTATCGAGCGGGTACAGCATCCGGTGTTTGGTTATTACATCCCGCGGGATGAATACTATGCCTCCATCGTCGATTGGCAGACCCGGCGCAACGGGGCGAAGGGGCTGGCGGCGGAGCATATCGGTTATGAAAACGGGGTGCACGGATTTATCAGCTCGGTGGTGGACACGCTCTCTGCGCCGGGCGACAAGATCCTGCTGCACAGCCCGGTGTATGTCGGCTTTGCTGCCGATGTCGAGGGCAAGGGCCGCACCTCGGTGTACAGCCCGCTGGTACAGGATGAAAAAGGGATCTGGCGCATGGATTACGCCGACATGGACAAAAAGCTGAAGGACAACAAGATCCATCTGGCGATTTTCTGTTCGCCGCATAACCCCACCGGCCGGGTCTGGGAGCGCTGGGAGATCGAGAAGGCGATGGAGGTCTACGCCGCGAACGAGTGCTATGTGATCAGCGACGAGATCTGGGCCGACCTGACCTACCCCGGCTACCAGCATATCCCGACGCAGATGGCGAATGACTGGGCGCGGGAGCATGTGGCGGCGGCTTATGCCCCGAGCAAGACCTTTAACCTCGCCGGCCTGACGGGCAGTTATCATATCATCTACAACAAGTACCTGCGGGACCGGATCCGGCACGTAGCGGAGCTGTCGCATTATAACTCGATGAACGTGCTGTCGATGCACGCCCTGATCGGGGCGTACAAGCCGGCCGGACACGCCTGGCTGGAGGAATTGCGCCAGGTGTTGGCGGGCAATAGCCGGTACGCGGTCGAGTTTATCCGGACGCATTTCCCGGACATCAAGGTGGCGATGCCCCAGGGAACCTACGTGATTTTCCCGGATTGCAGTGAGTACTGCCGGCGCACTGGCCAGAGTATCAATGAGGTAATCCAGGCCGGCTGGGATGTCGGTGTCGGCTGGCAGAGCGGCCAGCGGTTTGGCGGCCCGGGCAGTATCCGGATTAACCTGGCCCTGCCGTTCTCCCAGGTGCAGGATGCGTTCGACCGGCTGCAAAAGCACGTGTTCAACCGGTAAACGAGACGGGAAGCGCCTGGAGCAGGGGACGGCCGCGGGGCCGTCCCCTGTGTTCGGACGCTAGGGCGGATGACGGACCCCGCACCACGGCATTGAGAGACGGCACGCTCTTCGCCGTCGCGGCAGTCTGGCTAACCCCTGTGTCTTGTTTTGCCTGTCGGCGAAGGAAATGACGGGGTACAGGGTGACGACGGGGGCGGGAGGGCACGGCGTCCCTCCCCTACGTCACGGAGAGGCGCGGGGTCAGGGTGACGGCGGGGGCGGGAGGGCACGGCGTCCCTCCCCTACGTCACGGAGAGGCGCGGGGTCAGGGTGACGACGGGGGCAGGATGGCACGGCGTCCCTCCCCGACGTCACGAATAGGCGCGGGGGCAGGTGGCGACGGGGGCGGGAGGGCACGGCGTCCCTCCCCGACGTCACGAAGAGGCGCGGGGTCAGGGTGACGACGGGGGCGGGCGCTGACCGACCCATATCACACCCAATCACACCAAAAACGGGGGAAGACGACGATGATCCGACTGGAAGCAAACGCCGCCCTGGACCAGGCGATGACGAACCTGGTCTTGTCGATGGATGCCTGCAACGAGTTTATCCCGGCGCTGCTGGGATATACGGAGCGGGTGCTGACGCAGCAGCGGGAGGCCGAGGTGCTGGCCCTGCTGCGCCGCTTCGGCATACCCCAAACCACGCTGCAGGCAGACCCGTCCATCCTGACCGGGAACCCGTACTGGCGCGACATCCGCTTTGACCGGGTGGCGGCGGGGGCCTTTTCCCACGAGGCGGTGACCATTGCGCCGCGGACGCTGCTGACGCTGGATTTCCACCAGCCGCTGGGGAAGTACCTGTTGCACTACCTCCCGGTGGGGTATTTCCCGACCCCGGTAACGCTGCCGGTGCTGCGCGAGGGGAAGCGGGTGTGGATGTCGCCGGCGGTAAGTGAAATCCGGAGTATGCAGGGGGCGGTGCACAAGGGCCGGGGGCATTGCCTGGCGCTGGGCTTGGGCATCGGGTTCCTTCCTTATTTATGGCTGCTGCGGGACGAGGTAGAAAGCGTGACGGTGGTGGAGTTCAACCCGGAAGTGATCGGGCTGTTCGAGCGGTTCATCCGGCCGCAGTTTAAGACGGCAAAGCCGCTGACGATTATCCAGGGGGACGCGTTTGACTACTACCACCCGGACTTCCTGAATCGGTATGACTATGTGTATGCGGACATCTGGGAATCGAACGACGACGGCCTGGTGATGTACAGCCGGCTGATGCAGCGGGGGCCGGTTTTACCGCAGGTGGACTTTTGGGTGGAAGATTCGATTCTGTACCATGTGAAGTTTATCCTGGCCATTTACCTGCACCGGGTGTACGCCGGCCGAAACCTTTCCACCTTTCTCAACAAAATGGAAGGGGTGGAGCAGGTGCTGGGCCTGCTGATCGACCGGTATTTCCGGGGTCGGGACTATCTGGTGCGGACGGAGGAGGACCTGCTGGGGCTGATCCACTCGAAGCCAGTGCTGCGGGCAATTTTGGCGCAGCCGGACCTGGGGCGGGAGCAACGCGGGTGATCCTGCGTCTCTGAGGTGAAAGAAGATGCGCCAGGGATTAAAGTTGGCGACGTGAGAAACCAGACCGCCGGGGTTCGGCCGTCTGGTTTTTTGGTTTATGGGTTGGGGATGAGAATTACGGTAATCCGGGGACAGAGAACGGGATGCGACGGGGTTCAGCGCCGGTCTGCCTTAATCGCCGTCGGGGTACCAGTCGATATGATGGTGGGCCCCGGTGCAGTATGGCGGGTTATCGGAATGACCGCAGCGGCACAGGGCCAGGCGGGGAGCCACGCGCTTTTGCTCACCATCGGCGCCCACCAGTACGGCGGTACCTTCCACTAAATAGGGCCCGTTGCGCTCCACCCGGATGGTGACCGTGGGCGGATTGGCCTCGGCGTAGGTCTCAAGGCCGGTACCGGTGGCGATGGCTGGGGCGACCGTGGAGGTGGGGGGCAGGGAATAGCGCAGAGCGCCCGAAGGGCATTGGTCGATGGTGGCGATGATGGCCTCGGGCGGGGCGCCGTTTACATTTACCCAGGGCCGGCGGGCGAGGTCAAAGACGGCCGGGAGCAATCGGGTACAGTGGCCGGGGTGAGCGCAGAACTCGGGCTGCCAGTAGACGGTGATTTGGTCATTGGTGTATTCTTTCATGGCTTCGCCTCCTTGGGTCTATATTAGCACGAAAAAGGGCGGATTGCCAGATGGGTGTGTCAGGGGGACAGTCCCCTTGACACATGAGTCACGAAAAGACGCCGGGGATGACGGAATTTATCCTGGCGTTCGCCCGTTCCCCCGTCTGCCATCACCAAAATCACCCCCTGTTGGGTGATTTTGCGTAGGGGCGATTCACGAATCGCCCGCCCGTCGTTGTACCATCCCCCGTAATCCGCCCGTCAGCAAACCAACATCCGTCCCGTCGACGCACCCTTGCCAAACGGTGATAGGGCTGGACAAGCGTTGGAATGACGGGTCGGGAGGGCACGGCGTCCCTCCCCTACGTCACGAAAAGACGCCGGGGTCAAGAAACGACGTGTGTGCCAGAGGGACTGTCTCCGTGGCTCGGTTTTAGCGACGGGTGCGCCAGGAGGACCGTCCCCGGTGGGGCGGGGGCGGCAGCGGATCAGAGGCGGAACAGTAGCGGGTGAGCGGTGGGGCGCTGCCTTTGGCGGAAAATGTGGAATTTGGCAAAAAGAAGGATATTCGGCGCGGACGGCGAATTAACGACTGATTAGTACTTAACCGGTACGGGTGAGGCATACATACACATATATAATGGAAGCGGGACAAGCGCAGGCCTTGTCGGGTTTCGATTGGGAGGGGAGCGGATGCCAGGAGTAAATGCGACGCTGAAAAAGTAAAAGTTTTGTTCAGGGTGTCTAATCAAGACGGATCGGACGCATATACATGTTATTGAGAGGTACGAGGATTATCTGGTGGGGTCCGGGGCGGGGTCAGGAAGCGCCTCCCGGGTTGGCCGGATGACCACACCGCCTGGCGGAGGACCCGGGGGCGGACCTTGACAAAGACAGGCGCGGAGCATCACTGCGGCCTGTGAACAGCGAGAGGTGAGAGCGAGGGGTACGGAGGAGCGGTGTTTGTCAAGATAGTTGTCGCACGGGTTAAGGATTATGTGGCCACCAAATCGGCCGCCTCCGATTCCTTAACCGGTCC
>CAZHIT010000162.1:0-5954 GCA_964533125.1 uncultured Candidatus Sumerlaeota bacterium | reverse complement strand
GCTTCCATAATATTAAGGTCAATTACCTGGGGGGGCTGGAGCCCTCCCGCAGCGATCTCGATCATCCCTTTGTGAAGATGGTCCGGGAGATCGTCGGCCGGGCCTTCGGCCGGGAACCGCTCCTCTTCCCCCGGATTATCGGCAGCGGCCCGGACTATCTGTTCACCGACCGGCTGGGCCTGCCGAGCGTTATCGTCCCCTACGCCAACGCCGACTGCGGCCAGCACGCCCCCAATGAAAACCTGAAGCTGGATAATTTCATCGCCGGCATTAAAGCTTCGGCGGCGGTGTTCCAGGGCTTTGCCGGCGTCTGAGCATTGGAAAGACGGAGTGGGGTGATGGTATGCTGCGATATCTGACGGCCGGCGAATCCCACGGCCGCTGCCTGACGGCGATTATCGAAGGGCTGCCAGCCGGCTTGCCCCTGACGGCAGCAGTGATTAATCACGATTTAGCCCGGCGGCAGCAGGGCTACGGGCGGGGCGGCCGGATGGAGATCGAGCGGGACCGGGCGGAAATCCTCTCTGGTCTGCGCGGCGGCGAGACTATCGGCAGTCCGCTCACTCTGCAAATTGAGAACCGTGATTGGCCCAACTGGCAGGAGACGATGGCGGCCGAGGGCAGTATCCCCCCCGGGGCGGCGCTCACCCGGCCCCGTCCGGGCCATGCCGACCTCGCCGGCGCGCAAAAATACGACCGGACCGACCTGCGCGATATCCTGGAGCGGGCGAGCGCCCGGGAGACTGCCGCCCGGGTGGCGGTGGGGGCGGCGGCGCGCCAACTGCTGCGGGAGTTTGGGGTCACCGTTACCAGCCACGTCCTGGCGATCGGCGGGGTGTGGGGCGAGAGTATCCCGGCGGATCCTATGGCGGCGGCCGCAGCTGCGGCGCAGTCGCCGGTGGGCTGCCCCGACCCGGCGGCTTCAATCTTGATGCAGCAGGTGGTCGACCGCGCCCGGATGGAGGGCGATTCCCTGGGCGGAGTGTTTGCGGTATTGGTCCAGGGCCTGCCGCCGGGCTTAGGGAGCCATGTCCAATGGGACCGCCGTCTGGATGCCCGCCTCGCGGGAGCGGTGATGAGTATCCCCGGCATCAAGGGGGTAGAGTTCGGCCTCGGCTTTTCTGCCGCCCACCTGCCCGGTTCGGCGGTACATGATACTATCGGCATCACCCCGGATGGAAGCTTTAAACGGGGCACCAACCACGCCGGGGGTCTGGAGGGCGGGATGACCAACGGCGAAACGCTTTACCTGCGGGCGGCGATGAAGCCGATCCCGACCCTGCGGCGGCCCCTCGGGAGTGTTGACCTGGCCACCCTCCAGCCGGCACAAGCCGCCGCCGAGCGCTCCGATGTCTGCGCCGTGCCGGCGGCGGCCGTGGTCGGGGAGGCCGTGGCCGCCTTTGCGCTGGCCCGGACCTGGATCGAGAAGTTTGGCGGCGATAGTTTAGGAGAGATGCAGGCGAATTGGCAGCATTACCTTGCGCGGCTGGCCGATCAATGGCGAGCGCGCAACGAAGGGGAGTGAGCGCGATGCGCCTGGCGGTCCGGACCGCAGCGAGCCTGTGGGGAGAAATCACCGTCCCCGGCGACAAGTCCATCTCCCACCGGGCGGCGCTCATTGGCGCCCTCGCCCGGGGGACGACGGAGATCAGCAATTTTTTGCCCGGCGACGACTGCCGGCGCACGGTGGATTGTCTGCAGCGCCTGGGGGTCCAAATCGAACAGCCGGACGCCACGACCCTGGTGGTTCACGGACAGGGACCGGAGGGGCTGAGCGAACCGGCGGACATCCTCGGTGCCGGCAACTCCGGCACCACCCTCCGCCTCCTGCTGGGCGTATTGGCCGGTCAGCCGTTCTTTAGCGTTCTCACCGGCGACGCCTCATTGCGCCAGCGCCCCATGGCCCGGGTAACCGAACCGCTGCGAAGCATGGGCGCGACGATCCTCGGGCGGGGGCAGGGCGGCTGCGCTCCCCTCGCCATCCGGGGCGGCGAACTGCGTCCCATCGATTATACCCTGCCGGTGGCGAGCGCCCAGGTCAAGTCGGCGCTTCTGCTGGCCGGTCTCGCTGTCAACGGAACAACCCGGGTGACCGAACCGGCCCCCACCCGGGACCACACCGAAATCATGCTGCGTTCTTTCGGGGCCGAAGTCCGGCGCGAGGGGGCGACGATAACCCTGACCGGGCGGCCCACTCTTACCGGTCAGCGTCTGCCGGTACCGGGCGACCTCTCCTCGGCCGCCTTCTTCCTCGCGGCGGGGGCGGCCATACCTGGGTCGGCGCTGCGCATCAGCGGAGCGGGGGTCAACCCCACCCGCACCGGGATAATTGACGTCCTCCGGGCGATGGGGGCGGATTTGACCGTCGAAAACGTGCGGACCGCCGGCGGCGAGAGTGTGGCCGATCTCTGCGTCCGGGGGTCCGAACTCCGGGGGACAGAGATCGCCGGGGCGCTGATTCCCCGCCTCATCGACGAAATCCCGGCGCTCGCGGTGGCCGCCGCTGCTGCCCGGGGGGAGACGGTCATCCGGGACGCAGCCGAACTGCGGGTCAAAGAGTCCGACCGGATCGGCGCGCTTGCTCACCAACTCCGCCGTCTGGGCGCCGAGATCTGCGAACTGCCGGATGGTCTGGTCATCCGCGGCGGTGCTCCGCTGCACGGTGCGCTCGTCCACAGCGGCGGCGACCACCGCATGGCAATGGCGCTCGCGCTGGCCGGACTGCTCGCGGACGGGGAAACGGTGGTGGAAGATGCCGGATGTATCGCGGTGTCCTTCCCGGGCTTTGCGCAAATGCTCGAACAGGTCAGCCGGCGGTGAACCGGACGCTGCCGCTGATTTCCAAGGTTTGGCTGCCGGCCGCCGGTAGGTTTTCCCGGCGGATTATGCTATAATGCAATTAACTGCCGCTGCGGCGCGGGCGCAAGTATCGATAAGCAGGGGGTTATAGGTTTGGGTATAAGCGACCAGTCACCACTTCAGCCCGCGGTCCAAACGGAGGCCCGGCCGGAAATAAGGGAAATCCGCCAGGACGTCATGAAGCTCGCCGGGCCGGCCATCGTCCGCAATATTTTTCAGACGGCCATCGGGGTGGTCAATACCGCCGTCGTCGGGCATGTGAGCAGTCAGGCTCTGGCTGCCGTCGGCGTCGCGAACCTCTTGGTGGACTTTTTTGTCATGGTTTTCTTTGCCCTCGGCATCGGGGCGACGGCCCTGGTCGCCCGGCATTTAGGCGCCAAAGAGCAGGCCGAAGCCAATTTGGTCGCCCGGCAGTCGATGATTCTGGCTGCGGTCCTTTCCCTTATAATCGGCCTGATTCTCTGGCTTTTTCCCGATAAGGCCATCGGTCTGCTGATGATTCTGGATAAGGAAGCGGACCCGGAAGTGCTGCGCCTGGGGACGATGTTCCTCAAAATTGTCAGCGTCTCTCTGCCCCTGACCCTGACCATGACCGTGGTCAACAGCATCTCACAGGGGGCCGGGGATATGAAAACCCCGATGTACATTACCGGCTTTATTAACATCATCAACGGCGTGCTCTGCTATGCACTCGTCTACGGTTTCGGGCCCATCGCTGCCCAGGGGGTGTCCGGCGCGGCGTTCGCAGCGGCGATTGCCCGGGCCATCGGCGGTTTCCTCGCCTTCTGGGTCCTGTTCAGCGGGATGATCCCGGTGCGCCTGGGACTGCGCGACGATTACCGTCCCCACCGGCCCACCCTCAGCCGGCTGCTGAAAGTCGGGGTGCCGGCGATGGTGGAGCAGGCGGTGATGCAGAGTTCCCGCATTATTTATTCCATGTTCGTCGCCGGGATGGGCACGATCGCGATTGCGGCCAACTCCATCGCCATGACCTCCCAGTCGATGTCGTTTATGCCCGGCAATGGCTTTGCGCTGGCGGCGACGGCGCTGGTGGGGCGCAACCTGGGGGCCCGCCGGGCGGACAAGGCTGAGGCCAGCGGAACGGAAGCCAACCGGATGGGCATGATTTTTATGGGCGTAATGGGCCTTATCTTCTTTTTCTTCTCCCGGCAGGTGGTCAGCTTCTTTACCACCGATGCCGCGGTAATCGACCTCGCGGCGCACTGCCTGAAGATCGTGGCCCTGTCGCAGCCGTTTACGGGCATGTCGATGATTTACGCCGGCAGCCTGCGGGGGGCGGGGGATACCCGGTACGTCATGATCAATACCTTCCTCGGCACCTACGGGATCCGCCTCCTGTTCTCCTATATCCTCGGCGTCTATCTCCGCATCGGTCTGGCCGGGGTGTGGATCGCCATGTCCGCCGATGTCGTGGTCCGGAGCGCGCTAAACTATGTGCGGTTCCGGCAGGGCAAATGGAAGGGCCTGCGGGTGTAACCCCGGCAAAGGAGGGATTGTCCTGGAGCCAACGTTGGAAGGCCGCGCCGCCGTCAGGTACCGCAATTGGGTGCTGTTTACGGCCCTGGTGGGAACGTTTTTAACCGTAGTCAATTCCAGTATGGTGAATATCGCGCTCCCGACGCTCAGCCGGGAGTTTAACCTGCCGCTCGACCTGCTGACCTGGGTGGTCACCGGCTATATGCTGCCCTACGCGGTGCTGATGCCCATGTTTGGCCGCCTGGGGGATGTGTACGGCCGCCGGCGGCTGTTTGTGCTGGGGATGATCGTCTTTCTCGCGGGGGGCGGCGGGGCCGGTTTAACCCGCTCCTTCGTTCCCTTGCTCATCGCTCGGGTAGTGCAGGCGGTCGGGGCCGCCGCCATTTTGCCTAACGGCATGGCGCTGGTCAACGCCGTCTTCCCAGCCAGCCAACGAGGCCGGACCATGGGGATTTGGGGCGGCACGGCGGCCTTTGGCGCGGTTATCGGCCCTACCGTAGGCGGCTACCTGGTGGAGTACGCCAGCTGGCGCTCCATCTTTGCGGTCAACCTGCCCTTCGGCATTCTTGGCCTGCTGCCCGCCATCCTGGTAGTCCAGGAGGTCCTGGGCGCGAACCGGGAGGGCCGGTTTGATGTCCTGGGGGCGGTTACGCTCACGGGTGGGATGTTCAGCCTGCTTTTAGCGGTGACTTGGCTCCGGGCCTATGGTATCGGGTCAGCCCGCGTGCTGGGGCTATTAGCGCTGGGGCTGGTTTTGGCCGGGTGGTTTTACCGCACCGAGCGGCGCACGGCCCAGCCGATGGTCGACCTCTCGCTCTTTGCCAACCGGCGGTTCGTGGCCGCCACCGCCGGTGGATTTATTCAGATGTTCTCGATTTATGCCATTACCCTGCTGATGCCGGTGTACCTGCAGCAATCGCGGGGCTACGGCACGGCGGATACCGGGCTCTTTTTAGTGGCCTATTCGCTCGCCCAGGCGCTCGTCTCGCCGCTCGGGGGCTCGCTGGCCGACCGGTATGGCCAGCGCCGGCCGGCGATGACCGGCCTCGCGATTGCCACCCTGTCCTACCTCCTGCTGTCGCGCCTTTCGCTTACCACCCCGATGGCCGTACTGCTGCTGTACCTGGGCTTAGGCGGCCTGGGGATGGGGATTATCACCTCCCCCCTCACCAGCGCGGTCATCGAAGCCAGCCCGGGCGACAAAGTTGGGGTCTCCTCGGGTCTGTACAATATGATCCGCTTCATGGGCTCGGTGGTCAGCGCGACTGTGCTTAGCAGCCTTCTGCAGGCGCGGACACTGCAGCATACAGCCCGGTTGCTGCCCCAACTGGGGGAGGCTGCGGCGGCGCAGGCCAGGCAAAGCGCCTTTGGGGAAGTGTATCTGCTGGTGGCGGCGCTTACCCTCGCCGGCGCGTTGCTGATGGGCCGCCTGCGCGATGCCCGGTCGGCGGCGACGGCTGAGCGCAGCCCGGGGGTCTGATTAATGTAACAATCGTTTGGCACCGGGAGCGTCCCGGTGTTTTCACGTCCGCCGTGCTCCGGGACCGCCGGCCGCATAACCCGGCGTTGGTTTGGCGCAAACTAAGCTCCGGGCAACC
>CAZHIT010000161.1:3052-5955 GCA_964533125.1 uncultured Candidatus Sumerlaeota bacterium | reverse complement strand
GGCGAGGCAATCTGGCAAACCCCCGGACCTTCTTTACCTGTCGCCGATGAACGACGGGGAAGGGAAAGCCAGATTGCTTCGTCGCAGGCTCCTCGCAATGACGTGAACCGGGGGTTTGGCGCACGAAACCATACCTTGGCGGTCAGCGGCGACCGGCAAAGGTGTCGGCAGGGCGAACTGGCCAACCGGTTCCTTCCATTATATATGTCGGTTATGGCATTGGCGGTGTGGCCGGGTAAACCGGAGCAGGAGCAAGCGAAGGAGGTAAGCCGATGGTGATTTTTACCCGCGACGATATCCAGTACCGGCGCTGGCTGGCCACTAATCCGGAGGGCTATGTGCTTAACTGCTGTTACCGCGCGGCCAACAGCGACTACCCCCGCCTGCACCGGGTGACCTGCAAGAGCCTAAACAGCCCCCGGGTGGCGGGGTACACGGCGGAAGATTACTACAAGGCCTGCGCGACCGAGCCGGGGGAGCTGGAGAAGTACGCGGCGGGGAAGTTTGGGCGGATAGCGGTGTGCCCGATTTGCGAGCCGTACGGGCGGATCAGTTTGCAGTAGACGCGGCGGGCGCGGATAAACGCGGTTTTGGGAGACGGTGCGGCCGTGGGTCGGAGGGGAGCTGGGGCGGATGATCGAAAACCGGGTGTACAGCGCGGAAGAGTTGTGCCCAATACTGGCATTTTTGGCGCGGGCGTACGATGTGGTGCGGGTGGTGGACCCGCGGCGGCGGGCGGTGGTGGATTTCTGCCCAGACCTGACCCAGCGGGAACCGGGCGCGGAGGCGGCGCTCGCGGCATCCGAGAGCTGGGTTGGTTGCCCGGCAGCCAAGGCGGACGCGACGGATGCGGCCTGCGTGCAGGTGAAGGCGATTGATGGCCGGGTGTACCTGGCGACAGCCTTGCCGGTGCAAACGCCGGCGGGTAAGCTGGTGGTGGAGCTGTTTTCGGTGATGAGCGACGGCTTAAAGGTGAGCTTGCAGGCGGAGCAGGAAGCCCCGCTGGCCGAGGTAATTGGGCATTTGCACGACCGGGCGGTAAAGGATAGTCTGACGGGGCTCTTTAACCGCCGCTACGCGGACGAGCGCCTGCCGGTGGAACTGGCGCGGTGCCGGGCGGAGGGGAGCCAGTTGTCGCTGCTGATGGGGGATTTGGATCATTTTAAAGAAATCAACGACCGACACGGGCACGCGGCGGGGGATGAGGTGTTGCGGTGTCTGGCGCGGCTGCTGACCGATTGCGTGCGGGAGGGGCGGGACTGGGTGGCGCGCTGGGGCGGCGAGGAGTTTTTGGTGTGTCTGCCGGACACGGGCTGCGAGGGGGCGGTGGTGGTGGCGGAGCGGATGCGGCAGCGATTGGCGGAGAGTAACCTCCAGGGGGCGGTGGCCAACCGGCGGGTGACGGTGAGTTTTGGGGTGGCGGGCGCCGGGCCGGAGGATAGGATGACGGCGGCGGAGCTGGTGCAGGAGGCGGACCGGCGGTTGTATGCGGCAAAGCAGGGGGGACGAAACCGCGTGGAGGCCTAATCGGCGTGCTGGCGCGGGGCGCGAAGTTGAGTAGGTTGGGGCGGTGGGCCCGGGCGGTCGTCGTGACTGGCCGGGTTTGTGTTTTTGGGGCGGGGGGCGAGGGTGCATATTTCATCGGGGTCCTTCGACTGCGCTCAGGATGACGTGCTATTTGATTATCAGAGAAAGAAGTAATACAAACTGGGAGGGGTATGAATGAGTTCTGAGGGTACGGTGCCGGTGGAGGTTCGCCAGGTGAGCAGCCCGGCGGAGGTGGAGGCGGTGCGGCAGTTGTTCCGGGAGTACGCGGCTTCGCTGTCGGTGAGCCTGGCGTTTCAGGGGTTTGAGGCGGAGGTGGCGGGCCTGCCGGGGGCGTATACGCCGCCGGGCGGAGAGCTTCTTTTGGCGCGGGCGGCGGGGGTGCCGGCGGGTTGTGCGGCGCTGCGTCCGCTTGGGGAGGGGACGGTAGAGCTAAAGCGGCTGTATGTGCGGCCGGAGTACCGGGGCCTGGGGATTGGGCGGCAGTTGGTGGGCATGGCGATTGTGCGGGCGGAGGAGTTGGGGTACCGCCGGCTGCGGCTGGATACGCTGCCGGAGATGGCGGCGGCGCAGCAGTTGTACGAGCGGTTTGGGTTTTATGAGATTGCGGCCTATACCTTTAACCCGGTGCCGGGGACGCGGTTTATGGAGCTGAAGCTGTAGGGGGCGGGGGTGACGAAAGTAAGAGGTCAGGGTCGGCTTTGCTTTGTCGCAGGCTCCTCGCAATGGCGTAATCCGGGGCTCTGGGGGGAGGAGACTCGTACCTTTCCTGTCATCGTCGACTGGTCAGCGCCTCATTGTTAGCAGAACCTCTGCCCCACGTCATAGCACACCGACACGCTCTTCGTCGGCGTGGCAATCTTGCAAACCCCCGGACCTTCTTTATCAGCGGATCTCATCCCTGGGCTTAGGGGTGATGAGCCTGCCGAAGGTGGCGGGCAGCGAGCGGATTGACTGGGCCGAGGGCCAGAGGGTGATCGACTGCGCGATAGACCACGGGATCAACTATTTCGATTCGGCGTTTCTATACCACAACGGGGATTCGGAGGTCTTTTAAGGGGAGGCGCTGCGAAGAAGGGGTAGGAGCGGGACAGGCAGAGCGTTACGGATCAGGCAGGCCGGCGCGGACCAGGCGTACTATTATCATGAAACGAAAAGCCGCTTCCACTGGGAAAGAAGCCAGTGGGGCGGCTTTTAGTGTTACCGGACCGGTTTGGTGGCGACGGTCTTAGTTGGTGTCGGCGTCGGGGTTGGTGTTGGTTAGTTCGTCGGGTAGGTTGGCGTCGGTCCCCGCTTCGGGGGAGGCCAGGCGGATGTTGTTCATAACGGTTTTGGCCTCTTCGGCGCTGTGGGGCTTG
>CAZHIT010000161.1:0-3042 GCA_964533125.1 uncultured Candidatus Sumerlaeota bacterium | reverse complement strand
CTTTCGGCTTGGGTGGTGGTTGGCACGTTACCATTATGCCCATTTGGGCGGAGATAATTTTTGGCCGTCCATTGGGCAGCGCGCTGTTGGGTTTTTGTTTTCATCGCCGTCGGTTTTTGCCGGCTTGCTCCTATGACTAGCCAGGAGGCCGCCAGGCGAGATGGGCGGCCTGTGTTTCCGGGTCTCGGTGCATATGGCAGAGCATCGCGCGGCAGCGCTCAGTCTGACTTGTCTGACCGGGGGAAGGTCGGGCCAACCGGTTCCGCCGTCCGGATCGCCCCTGGGCCAGGGTCCTGCCTATCTCCTTCCCCGGTACCGTCCCGGCGGGTCTGTGACCCGACCCAAATCGTCGTCTTGTACCATAGCGACGAGACGGCCGCCCCAATATAATGCAGCATGAGGGATGGAAGGAGAGATTTTTCGATGCCTGCAACCAGAATGAAACCGCGGAAGGCCCCGGTGCGGGAATACGAGGAAGATTACCGGGAGCCGAAGATGGATGAGGGCGAAATGGGCGACATGGAGATGGGCGGGATGGAGGATATGGCGGATTGCCACCGCAATACCCATGTGCACGACCACAGCGGCCTGACTTCGTGCTGCGACGGTCACTGCCATATGCACCCGGGCGTCACCAGCGGACCCATCCGCCGGGGGTGCAGCCATGTGCACACGGCCGAAGGGATGACTACCTACGACGATGGGCACACCCACGCTTACCGGACGACGACTGGTCCGGCGGTAGCGGTGGGGGATGACCACCATACGCACCATGTCCATTTCCGCACCAGCGTGGCGGATGGGCACCGGCACGCAGTGGCCGGGTATATCGGGGTTATGCACGATTAACGATTAGGGTTTGGCGGGGGAGACAGCACAGCCCGGCGGAGCGGATTTGGCCCGGCCGGGCTGTGGTTTTTGATTGGAGGCGGGTGAGGGCGGGCGGGCCGGCGCCTGCGACTGAGGGGCGGGGCAGGTGGACGGGGTGTGTCTGGAGAACCGTCCCCTTAACACACAACGGTCCCCCGCGCCACGTCATAGCACACCGACAAGCACTCACGTCGGCGTGGCAATCTGGCCTCCCGGACCTTTCTCTCCTCTGGCAGAAGGACAACAGGGGAAGGGAAGGCCAGAAAAGCTTCGTCGCAGGCTCCTCGCATTGACGTGATCCAATGCCTGGGTGCATTCACCATGCCCGGCCTGTCCCCGGCGGCTGTCTTTGGCGATGACTGCCAGGGAGGACCGTCCCGGGTGGTGTGGCAACGAGATCCTTCGACTGCGCTCAGGATGACGTTCAACCGTCCCGGGTGGCAAATGAAAGGCCGGGCCAATTAGCCCGGCCGGTGGTTTGTGTCGGATCGAAACGGATGTCCTATCCGCTGGCTATTTCTCTTCGGCGTCGGGGGCGACTTTGGCGGCCGCTTTCTTTTTGGATTTGCTGGCCTTGGGTTTCGCCGGGGCGGGGCTGACTTCGGCGGGTGGCTCGGGTTCGGCGGTGGGAGCGACCTCTGGAGCCGGAGTGGTCACTTCCGGGTCAGGTTGGTTCACGGCGGGTTCAGCCGGAACCTCGGGTTCGGCCGGGATCTCGGGTTCGGCCGGGGTCTCAGGTTCAGATGGGGTTTCAGTTTCGACGGGGGGCTCGGGTTCGACGGGGGTCTCGGGTTCGGCCGGGACTTCGGGTTCGGCCGTCGCCTCGGGTTCAGCGGGGGCGGCGATGAGGGCGGCATACAGCTTGTGGTAGGCTTCGTCGTACTTGGGCTCGTCGGTTACAAACTGCCGGGGCTCACCGGCGGCGAAGTTGACGGTGAGGTAGTGGCTTTCGATTTTCTCGACGACGCCTTCGGCGAGTTCAAAGTACTTAGGGGAGAGGTATTCGGGCAGGAGTGCGCCTCGCTCGTCGCGCTTTACGGGCTGGTTGTTCCAGAGGATGAACTCGTAAGTGCCTCCGACCCGGAAGCTTTTTTCGCTGGCGCCGGGGAAATAGGTGTTGTCTTTCATCCGCTCCACTCCTTATTCTATAGCAAATTGCCTCTATTGGATCGGGAGTTCATCCCGCCAAGGGTCGCGCTCTGTTCTGTCTTACCCTACAAATATTCGCCAAATTTGTGGGATTTCCTCCTCTGTTTACCAAGGCCGCCAAAGGGTGGCTGGGGGGAAGCGGCTGGTCTGGAACGGCGACGGTCAGCGGGCAAAATTAACCGGGGAGGGGCGGGTGGGGGAGGAAACCCGGCGGCGGCGGTGGGTGGACGGCGGGGGCGGGAGATGTGGGGATACGGCGAGGCGCGTCCGGGCGGGCGGCTGGCAAAATCTGCGGGAGAGGCGCGGGCTGGGGAGGAAACCCGGCGGCGGCGGGGAATACCTTTCGGAGAAGATAAACTGGCGGGAGCGGTAATTGGCCGGCCCGAAAGTTCGGTGCAGGGTGGAAACCGACAAATGGGGAGGGGGAAGGGTTAGTGCTTTACTCGGTCGAGTCGCAGACAGTGGTTGACCGGATGCCGTACCAGAGACAGCTGGGCCGGTGGATGATCCGCCTGACGTCAGGCGAGAAAGAGGCGATTGAGCGCTCGCTCCGGGCGCATATTGCCGACGGTCAGTTGGCGATGGGTGGGGTGATTCCCGGCATCAACTGGGAGGGGGCGCCGTTTGCGCCGATTTGGCGGGTGTGCAAACAGACGACCATCACCGCCAATTTGTGCGTGGCGCTGTGGGTGTACGATATGATGCTGCGGGATGAGGCCTGGTGGGGGTTCCGGGAGAACGAAAATGAAGGGGAGTCGCTGGAGAGCCTGACCTATTTCCGCCTGGACAGTCCGCCGGTATAACCGATGGTTGTTGACGAGGGGCCGGGGCGCGCGGGGTGATCCGGGGGAGCGGGTTCCGGGGCCGGATTGGGGTGGGAACGAGTAACCCTCACCCTGTATCCCTCTCCCGCATCGGGAGAGGGAAATTATGGAACGAAGTGACGAGGGTGACGGAGGCAGCGGTAGAGGACGGCATGGCTGGGGTGCTTATGGCTGCGAGATCCTTCGACTGCGCTCAGGA
>CAZHIT010000160.1:0-6021 GCA_964533125.1 uncultured Candidatus Sumerlaeota bacterium | reverse complement strand
TGCCATTATCCATCTTTGCTTCGCAACTCACCCCGAGCCGTTGCTTCTCCCGGGCTTAACCTGACCCCGGCGACAGTCCGGGACGCACCGAAAGGCTGTTGGCTTATCGCCAGCAGCCTTTCGGCTCATATCACTCGTACTAACCCAAAGCTTAAGCCAGCGGCCGGATTTGCCGGATCCGCTCCTCCAGCTTAGCCGCCTTGGTCTGCAGCTCTGCGAGCTTTAACTTTTCTTTTTCCACCACTTCCGCCGGCGCTTTCGCCAGGAACCCTTCGTTGCTGAGCTTGCCACTCACCTTGGCCGTTTCGCCCGCCACCGCTTTTAATTCCTGTTCCAGGCGGGCGGTTTCCTTGGCCACATCGATGAGCCCGGCCAGAGGCAGGTAGACCTCGACGCCGCGAACCATCGGCGCCACCGCGTTCTCTGGCTTGGCGGCAGTCGCCGGTTCGATAGTCAAGTTGGCAACCCCGCCCAGCTGACGGATATAGGACTGGACCGTCGCCAGTTGGTCCTGCACGGTCTGATCCGCTGCGTGGAGCAGCACATCCACCTTCTTGCCGGGTCCCACATTCATTTCGGCCCGGATGTTGCGGATCACCTTAATGATCTCCATAACCAGGTTCATCCGGTCTTCCGCCGCCCCGTCCGAGAGCTCCGCTTCCGGCTGCGGCCACTCACTCAGCATAATGCTCTCGCCGGTATGGGGAAGCGCCTGCCAGATTTCCTCGGTAATGAAGGGCATAAACGGATGCAGCAGCTGCAGGGTATGGCTCAGCCCATACACGAGCACATTTAGCGCCGTCTGCCGGTCGGCGGCCCCGCCTTCGCCCTGGTCGTAGAGGCGCGGCTTCGCGAGTTCGATGTACCAGTCGCAGTACTCGCTCCAGATGAAATCGTACAGGGTCTTGCCCGCTTCGCTGAAGTCGTACCGGGAGAGATTGCGGGCGACTTCGCCGGCCACCGTGGAGTACCGGCTGAGGATCCACCGGTCGGCCAGCTGCAGCCGCTCCGGATCCCAGGCTTTCGGCTGGAAACCGTCTTCTAAGTTCATCAGCACGAAGCGGGACGCGTTCCAGATTTTGTTGGCAAAGTTCCGGATGCCGTCAAACTTCTCGGTGAACAGCCGGATATCGTTACCGGGCGAACTGCCGGTCACCAGGGAGAAGCGGAGGGTATCCGTCCCGTACTGGTCGATGATGCTGAGCGGGTCGATGGTATTCCCCCGCGACTTGCTCATCTTCTTGCCCTCGGCATCCCGCACCAGGCCGTTAATCAGCACATCGTGGAAGGGAATATCTTCCATAAACTCAAGGCCCATGAACACCATCCGGGCAACCCAGAAGAAGATGATGTCGTAAGCCGTAACCAGCACCGAGGTCGGGTAGAAATGCTTAAGTTCCGCCGTCTGCTCCGGCCAGCCGAAGGTCGAAAACGGCCAGAGGGCCGAGCTGAACCAGGTATCCAGCACATCGTTTTCCTGCTCCAGGCGGCTGCTGCCGCAGTGCGGGCACTCGGTAGGGTCTTCGGCGGCCACAATCGTCTCGCCGCAGCCGGCGCAGTACCAGGCCGGAATCCGGTGCCCCCACCACAGCTGCCGGGAGATGCACCAGTCGTGGATGTTTTCGAGCCAATACAGGTAGGTGTCGGCAAACCGCTCGGGGACGAACTTGATTTTCCCGGCCCGGACGACTTGCATCGCCGGTTCGGCCAGGGGTTTCATCTTCACAAACCACTGGAGCGACAGCCGCGGTTCCACCACCGTATCGCAGCGAGAGCAATGCCCGACGGCGTGCGTGTGTTCTTCGATTTTCGTCATCAATCCCAAGCTCTGCAGATCGGCGATGATCGCTTTGCGGCAGGCAAACCGGTCGAGACCCGCGTACTTGCCGGCATCCTCGTTCATTATCCCTTTTTCGTCAATCACCACGACGCTCGGGAGGTCATGCCGGGCCCCCAGGTCAAAATCGTTCGGGTCGTGGGCCGGGGTCACCTTCACGGCGCCGGTGCCAAAACCGGGATCGACATAGGTGTCGGCGACAATTGGCAGACGGCGGCCGATAATCGGCAGGATCGCGTGCCGGCCCACCAGGTGTTTATACCGCTCGTCTTCCGGGTGGACGGCGATCCCGGTATCCCCCAGGATGGTCTCCGGCCGGGTCGTGGCCACCGCGATCGTCTCATCGCTGCCTTCGATGGGGTAGTTAACATAGTGCAGGCGGCCGCCGACATCGGCGTGCTCCACTTCCAGGTCGGACAGGGCGGTCTGGCAGCGGGGGCACCAGTTGATGATCAGGTTGCCCCGGTAGATGAGACCCCGCTCGTACAGATGGACGAAGACTTCCCGGACCGCCCGGGAACAGGGCTCATCCATGGTGAACCGCTCCCGGTCCCAGTCGCAGGAGGTGCCCAGGCGCTGCAGCTGCTTGATGATGGTGTTGCCGTACTTCTCTTTCCACTCCCACACCCGCTCGATAAAGGCTTCGCGCCCAAGGTCGTGGCGCGTCTTGCCCTCTTTCGCCAACTCCCGCTCCACCACCACCTGGGTGGCGATGCCGGCGTGGTCGGTCCCGGGAATCCACACCGCGTTGTGCCCGGACATGCGGTGCCAGCGGATGAGGATGTCCTGCAGGGTGTTGTTGAGCGCGTGGCCCATATGGAGCGAACCGGTGACATTGGGCGGGGGAATGACGATGCTGTACGGGGGTTTATCCGGATTAACCTCGGCGTGGAAATACTTGTGCTGCAGCCAAAAATCGTACCACTTACTCTCTACCGCCTGCGGGTCGTACACCGTCGGTAAGTTCTTGCTCATGGTTCTTTCCTCCTATCCACCGCTCTGTCGCAAAAAAGCAAACTCCCTCTGCCGGTAAGGGCGGAAGGAGTTCTTTCCGTGGTACCACCTTAGTTCCCCCGCACGCTTTCGCCCGGGGGCACTCAAAGCGGTAACGGGCTTACCCGCCCGGGCTTAAATGTTCAGCCCGGTGGCTTCGGGGCGACCTTCGCCGGTTTCCCGCCCGGGAAGCTTGCACCAAACGCTTCCCTCTCTGCCGGGGGAAAACCCGCTACTCCTCCCCATCATTGCCTTTGCTCTATCCGTTTGGGATGACCTTATTCTTATATTATACCGCAAGAAATATTCCTGTCAACGCCAGGGGAAAAATCGCCGGGAAAAGCCTGCCAACTCCGTCTGGTATTCCCAGCCCGATATTGCCGCCCGCACTCACCGATACCCCGGTACCCCAATACTATGCATAGTAGTACTGAGATAACAAGTGGGGGGATAGTTTAATGAAACACCGCGTTACCAAAACCCTGGCCCTGCTTCTCGCCGTCTTGCTCCTGGCCGCCCTTGCCAGCGGCTGCCAGCCAAAAAAAGAAGCCGGGCCGCTGGCCGAAGTCCGCCTCTCCGAAGTGGTCCGCTCCATCTTCTACGCACCCCAGTACGTCGCCTTAAACGAAGACTTCTTCGCCGCCGAAGGCATCAAAATCACCGAGCTGACCACCGCCTGGGGCGCCGATAAAGGAGCCGCCGCCCTGCTCTCCAACACCGCCGACATCGCTCTGTTTGGACCGGAGGCTGGGATCTATGTCGCCGCCCAGGGCGCCGAAAACCACTTCGTCGCCTTCGCCCAACTGACCGCCACCGATGGCTCGTTCTTTGTCTCCCGTGAACCCCGGCCGGACTTTAAATGGGAAGACGTCAAAGGAAAAAGCATCGTCGGCGGGCGCAAGGGCGGGGTACCCCAAATGATTATGGATTACACCCTCAAAGCCCACGGCATCGACCCGCATCAGGACGTCGACATGATCCAGAACATCGCCTTTAACGCTACCGCCGGCGCCTACCAGGGCGGCACCGGCGACTTCATTCAGCTGTTCGACCCGACGGCGACCATGCTCGAAAAAGAAGGTTTTGGCTACATCGTCGCTTCCTTCGGGGTTGAAGGCGGCCCCCTCCCCTACACCGTCTACCACGCCACCAAGACCTATGCCAAAGACCACCCGGCGGTCCTCCAGGGCTTCACCAATGCCGTCTACCGCGGCCAGCTTTGGGTGCAGAACCATACCGCCGCCGAAGTGGCAGCCAAAGTCGCCAATTTCTTCCCGGACACCGACGAGGAAATCCTGGTGAAGTCCATCGAGCGCTACAAAAACCAGGGTTCCTGGGCCCCGAATCCAAAACTAGAGCCGAAATCGATGGACCGCCTGCAGGAGATTATTATCGACGCGGGTGAAATGACCGCCAAAATCCCCTACGAGACGATTGCGACCACCGAGTTTGCCGAAAAGACCCTTCAGTCGATAAAATAAACGCTCTGGTCCCGGGGTGGAGCCAAAAAGCGGCTTCACCCCGGGACCCATAAAAACCCGCGCGGGGAGGTGATCGATTGACCAACCCCAAGGTAAAACTCGAACGGGTCGGGGTGAAGTACGCGACCATCGGCGGGGAGACCGAAGCCCTGTCCGACTTCTCCCTAGCCATTGAACCCGGCGAGTTCCTCAGCATCGTCGGCCCCAGCGGCTGCGGCAAAAGCACCTTGCTCTCGGTCATCGCCGGCCTCATCCGGCCCACCGCCGGCCAGGTCTATCTGGATGGCGTGGAAGTCAAGAGCACCAGCCGCCAGGTCGGGTACATGCTCCAGCAGGATTATTTGTTCGAGTGGCGCACCGTACTCGGCAACGTCCTCCTGGGGCCGGAGGTCCAGGGCAAGAACAGCGCCGCCGCCCGGGAAAGAGCGGCTGCCCTGCTCGATCAGTACGGTTTGGGCGACTTTAAATCCCACTACCCCCGGCAGCTCTCGGGCGGGATGCGCCAGCGGGTGGCTCTGATCCGGACCATGGCCTTTAACCCCGAGGTCTTCCTCCTGGATGAGCCTTTTTCCGCTTTGGACTACCAGACCCGGCTGACCCTGGAACAGGAAGTCCACCGCATCCTCCGCCAGGCCGGAAAAACGGTCATCCTGGTCACCCACGATATTTCGGAAGCCATCTCCATGTCCGACCGGGTGGTTGTCATCAGCGCCCGCCCCGGGGCGATCAAGGCCATCCACCCCATCCATCTCTCCGGGACGGACCTGACCCCCTTTACCGCCCGGGAGACCCCGGAGTTCAACCAGTACTTCAATCTGATCTGGGAGGAGCTGGATATCCGTGTTTAACTGGCTGGGGCGTTTCATCCGCCGTTGGCTCACCCGGGGGGCGGTAACCGCCGACCACGCCGCCTTTTTGCAGCAGCTGCGCCTGCGCCAGGCGGCCGTTTGGCTGTCCCAGCTTTGCCTGCTGTCCGCCTTCTTCTGGCTCTGGGAGACCGCGGCCGACTTAGAGCTGATCAACTCCTTTCTCACCAGCCAGCCCTCCCAGGTCTGGGATACCACCCGCCGCCTGATCGCCGACGGCAGCTTATGGCAGCACGTTGGCTATACCCTGGTGGAGACCATCGCCGGCTTCACCATCGGCACCGTCGGCGGGATTTTGCTCGCCATCCTGCTCTGGTGGTCCGATTTTTTGGCCCGGGTCCTCGACCCCTTCCTCATCATCCTCAACAGCACCCCCAAAGTCGCCTTTGGCCCCATCATCATCGTCTGGCTAGGGAGCACGGTCTGGTCTATCGTGCTGATGGCGCTCGCGATTTCGCTCATCATCACCATTACCGTCGTCTATTCGGGGTTTAAGAACGTGGACCCGAACAAGATCAAGCTGCTCCAGACCTTCGGCGCCTCCCGCTGGCAAATCATGCGGAAGGTGGTGCTGCCGGCGAGCGTCCCGACCATGGTTGCCGCGCTGAAGGTTAACGTCGGCCTCTCTTTTGTCGGCGTAATCACCGGCGAGTTTCTGGTCTCCAAAGCCGGCCTTGGCTACCTGATTATCTACGGCGGCCAGGTGTTCAAACTGAACCTGGTGATGACCAGCGTCCTGATCCTCTGCCTGATGGCCGGGCTCTTGTACTGGCTCGTCGCCTGGATTGAGCAGCGCTTCCTCAAGTGGAGCGATTGAGCGAAAAAAATCTGAGCCGCGCTGACA
>CAZHIT010000159.1:0-6087 GCA_964533125.1 uncultured Candidatus Sumerlaeota bacterium | reverse complement strand
GCCCTCCCGCCTCCGTCGTCAACCCTGGCATGCACGTCGACCTGAGCGCAGTCGAAGGATCTCGCTGTCCATCGCCACCCAGACCATGGCGGGCAACCGAAGGCACCAATACCCGGATGGTCATCCACCGCGGCAAGGACGATTGGAACGGGGGCGCGACGAGGCGGCCGGCGCGGCGTCCGGCCCCTACGTCCCGATTGGGCAGGGGAGAGTTCGACCACGCACGGGCGATTCGTGAATCGCCTCTCGCAAAATCACCCCACGGGGGGGGTGATTTTGGGACGACGGGGCGGACGGAGGTGCTGGTAAACCTCAGGGTAGGGGGACGACGGGGACTGTAACCGTGACACATAAGCGAAGCGGACGAGCCCCGGTGCTTTGCCGGTTCTCGCCCGCTTATAAGCCAATGTACAGGGTAAGGAGCAGAAGACCCAATGGATGGCTTACCGCTTCGCGGTACCGGAGGCTCCGGTGCCGGCAAAATTGGTGCCGGTAAAGCTGGTGGTGCCAGCGGTAAAGCCAGCGCCGCCGGCGATCTGGTTTTCGGCCATCTGGATCATGTACTTGACCATATTACCGCCAACCGCGCCGCACTGCCGGGCGGACATATCGCCCCAATAGCCGGAAGCGGGAGGGGTTACACCGATCTGGGAGGCAATCTGGTGCGTCAGGCGGTCCAGAGCTCCGGACGCGCCTTTCACAACGATTTGGTTGCTAGAATTCTTCGTCGCCACAAACTCACCTCCTTCGCTCCTGGAGATCTTGTCTGGTTGTATTGTTCGCTATGGGCTATCTTTTATGCTTGGTAGTTTATGGGCGGATCGCCAAAGGGTGGATAAGCCGGGAAACCAGCCCGGCGCAGGGAAAAATTTCACGCCAGGGGGTGGATGGGGGAGTAAGCGGCAGGGTTTCGGCGGCGCAGGGCGAAATATTCCAGCTATCTGGCAACACGAAGAGTATGGTGATGACCACCATGGTGATGCAGTTACCGGGCCGGAATAAGTTTCGATTGGGCTGCCGTGCGGAGGATGAGGATTTTACCGCGCTGATTTGGGACGCGGGGAACCCGATTTTTGTGGCGGCGGTGCTGCCGGACGGTAATATGCACCTGGAGCGGTTAAACGCGGCGGCGGAGGCCTTAGTCGGTCAGCTCCGCGAGCGCACGGGGGCCTGGCCACAGACGGCGGCGGGGGAAGTGGAGGCGCGCCTCGCGCAGTGCCGGCAGGAACGGCAGCCGATAACCTTTGTTACCCGGCCGGTGCTCGCCGGGGAGGAGCGGACCTTGGTGGTGACGCTGACCCCGCAAATAGCCGGGGGACGGGTGGAGCGGATTTTGGGAACGGCGCAGGACATCACCGGCCAGCTGCCGGCCGTCCAGGCGGGGCTATCGGGCGAGGCGAAGTTTCGCCTGCTGTTTGAGCAGACGGAGGCGGGGATTTCGCTGCACCGGCTCACCGGGGAAGACCGGGTCGGACCCTTTGAGGAGGTTAACGCCTACCTCTGCGAGGTATTGGGCTTTACCCGGGACGAACTGCTCCGCAAAAATCCATCCGACCTCCTGGCGCCCGGCTCGACTTTGGACTTGGGGGCGATCAGACAGGAGATTTTGACCGCGGGTCATTCGGCTTTTGTGTTTAATGGGCGGAGTAAGGACGGGAGAACGGTGCCGCTGGAGGTAGCCGCCCATATCATCCATTTAAACCAGGCGCCGTACATCCTGGCGGTGGCGAGCGACAGCTCGGAGCGGCTGCGGGTGCAGCACACGCTGGAGCGCCGGCTGGAGCTGGAGCGGGCGGTGGCGCGGGTGGGGCGGCTGCTTAACTCCGGGGAGGCGGTGGACTTAGGCGCAGTGCTGGGCATCCTGGGCCGGGCGACTGCCGTATCCCGGGTGTATACCTACCGGTTCCGCGACGGGGGGAAAAGCCTGGATAAAACGGCGGAGTGGTGCGCCGACGGGGTGGAATCGAAGATGGCCGAAACCCAGGGGCTGTCGGCGAGGGCGTTGCCCTGGCTCAGCGGGGAGATTTTTAACCACCGGCCGGTGATCGTGCCGGATATTGCGGACATGCCGCCGGAGGCGGTGGGGGAACGGGCGCTGCTGGGATCGCTGGGGGTGCGCTCGCTGCTCTGTGTGCCCAGCGCGACGCCAAACGCGGAGGCGACGGGATTTCTCGGACTCGCGGACACGATAGCGGTGCGGGATTGGCTCCCGGAGGATGTGGAGCTGATGCAGGCGGTGTCGGAGATGATCTGGGCCTACCAGGAGCGGGAGCAGATTCAGGACCGCATCCGCTACCTGAGTTTTCACGATAAACTGACCGGGCTGTACAACAAGGCCTTTTTGGAAGAAGAGATGAGCCGGCTGGATACCCCCCGGCAGCTGCCGCTTTCCCTGATTATGGGGGATGTGAACGGGCTGAAGTTTGTCAACGACGCGTTTGGGCATCTGGAGGGCGATCAGCTGTTGGTGCGGGCGGCGGCGATTATGCGCAAGTCGTGCCGGAGGGAGGATATCGTGGCACGCTGGGGCGGGGATGAGTTTGTGATTTTGCTGCCCCAGACGGACCTGGCCGGGGCCCGGGAGGTGGAGCGGCGCATCCGCCAGGGGATGGAGGCGGCCGAAGGGGAGGCGACGGGCTTAAGCATTGCGCTCGGGCTGGCGGTGAAGAGCCGGCCGGGAGAGACCTCCGAACGCCTGCTGAAGGAGGCGGAGGACCGGATGTACCGCGATAAGCTGCTGCTGGGGAGCAACGCCCGGCGCAACCTGGCCCGGGCGATGGAGAAAAACCTGTTGCCCCGGAGCTGCGAGACCGAGGCGCACACACGGCGCTTGCAGGCGCTGGCGCTGGCGCTGGGGCGGGCGGCGGGCCTGGCCGACAGCGAACTCACGGATCTGGGCCTCTTGGGGCTGCTGCACGATATCGGCAAAATCGGCGTGCCGGCCGACATTTGGACCAAGCCGGGGCCGCTCTCGGCGGAGGAGTGGGCGATAGTAAAACGGCACCCGGAGATTGGATACCGGATAGCCAGTGCGGCGCCGGAACTGGCGCATATTGCGTACGGTATTCTCACCCACCACGAACGCTGGGACGGTGGGGGGTATCCCCGGGGCCTTTCGGGTACGGCGATTCCCCGGGCGGCGCGGATGGTGGCGATAGCGGACGCGTATACGGCGATGACCGAGGGCCGACCGTACCGTAAGCGGCGGGCGGCGGCGGCGGCGCTTTCCGAGATAGAGCGCGAGGCCGGGAGGCAGTTTGATCCGGAGTTGGTGGGGTTGTTTGCGGCGGTGGCGGCGGGGGAGGAGGGAGAGCAGCAGGGGTAGGAGGCCGGGGGAGCGCCGATGGCCGGGACCAGACGGAGAGGGTGACGCGACAGGTGGAGCCGGCCGGGGTTGAGGGAGCGCCGATGGCTGGGACCGGACGGTGAGGGTGGAGCGATAGTTGAAGCTGGCCAGGCAGGGGGGCAAGCGGTAAGGGCACAGACAGTGGCAAGGAGGCCGCTGTTTTTGTTTTGGGGGGTGGGGGCAGGGAGATGGGGCGGGCTCCCGCACCACGTTGTTGCGAGCCGCCAGATTAGCACGTCGGCGCGACAATCTCGTCCTGGTGCCTTCTTACCTATCGCCAAGGGTACGGGGGGGGCCAGATTGCTTCGTCGCAGGCTCCTCGCAATGACGTTTCCATGGTGTGGGTGCGATTAACATGGCCAATCGCTCCCCGCCGACCGGATTTGGCGATGGGTGGGGCAGGAGAACTGTCCCCTTGACACAGGGGAATGACGGGTTTTGTTCTGGCGTTCGCCCGTTCCCCCGTCCGCCATCGCCAAAATCACCCCCCCGTGGGGTGATTTTGCGTAGGGGCGATTCACGAATCGCCCGCCCGTCGTCGCACCCTCCACCGTAATCCGCCTGCCACCACACCACCGTCCGCCCCGTCGACGCTCCGTTGCCAAACGGTGATAGGTCCGGCCAAGCGTTGGAACGACGACGGAGGCGGGAGGGCACGGGGTGCTGGTCATTTGGTTTGAGGGAGACGAAGGTACGAGAAACCCTCACCCTGTATCCCTCTCTCACATCGTGAGAGGAAAATTATGGCAACGAGTGACCGAAGAACCGACACCTGGTCACGCGGTCAAACAGTGTAAATTATTGGAGAAAAACTTCTTTCCCCGCGCTGTTTCGACAAAATTGTCTATGGATATTGCTTTATAATGGTACATAGAATGCAGTTTAGCGAAAAATGGAATATATTGGCAGACAAGCGTGGACGCGGTGAGGAGGGGAGCGCATGAACCTGCAGGGCAAGGCTGGATCGGCCTGCAAACAAATGGCGGAGACGGCCGGGACCGAAGGGGCGATTCGGGTAGCGAAGGGGGATTTCTTCATCCGCAGCGGGCAAGGGGAGGCGGTGTTTGACCGGATTGCCGGCGCGCTCTTTTCGGTGGATAGCCAGTGGCGGCTGATGTACCTCAACCGGTCGGCGGCGGCGCTGCTTGGTTTACACCGGACCGAGGATAAGGGCCGGGTGTTGTGGCAGGCGCTGCCGAACCTCGCGGCTACACCCTTTGGGGCGATTTTGCGGCGGGCGATGCTGGGGGAAACGGAAGTGAACCGGGAGGTTGCCTTAGGCGTTCCGCCGGTATGGGCGGCGGTGCAGGCGGTGCCGACGCCGGGGGGTCTGACGGTGTTTTGCCGGGTGATTACCCGCGGCAGGCAGGTCGAACGGCTGCCGGCCCGGGCCGAAACCAGGTTTAGCCGGCGGGCGGCGAAAGCGAACCGCGCTTTTTTGGCGCTGGATGAGAGTTGGGATGTGACTTACTTAAACCCGGAAGCGGCGGCGCTGCTGCGCGGGGAGGTGGGGGAGCTCCTGGGCAAGGACCTGCGGGCGGTGCTGCCCCGGGCGGGGAGGGTACTCCGCCTGTTGCAAACGGCGATGGCCGACCGGGTGGCGGTGGAGGCGGAGGTCTACCATCCGGCTTCCCGGCGCTGGCTGGAGCTGTATATCCACCCG
Source organism: uncultured Candidatus Sumerlaeota bacterium (assembly GCA_964533125.1). Taxonomy (GTDB): domain Bacteria; phylum Bacillota; class SLNR01; order SLNR01; family JBMNPB01; genus CAZHIT01. The sequence continues at coordinate 1,078 of CAZHIT010000159.1, read as the reverse complement.
GCGGTAGGGGGCCTGGCGGTATTTATCCGCGACATTACCGGGCGCCGCGAGGCGGACCGGACCGGCCGGGAAATGACGCAAGTAGTCGGGGCGGCGCTCGATGCAGTAATCTGCGCGAACCAGCGGGGCGTTATCCGCCGCTGGAACCCGGCGGCCGAGAGTATCTTTGGGTATCCCGCATCGTCGGTGATCGGCCGGCTGTTGACGGACCTGCTGACCCCGGCCGCCGGGCGGCGGCTTTCGGCCTGGCTCGAAAAGGGTCGGTCGAATGAGGGCCTGCGCGGGGTCAAGATAGAGTGCCAGCGGCAGGACGGGACGGCGGTATGGGTGAAGGCGTCGCTCTACCCTCTCCGGGGAATTGGCGGCGGGGTGAAGGGGTTTGCGGTCATGGCGGCGGAGATTACGGCGGAGCAGCGGGCGGAGGAGCGGCGGCGCCGGACGGAGGCGAAGTTTACCCGGGCCTTTAGAGCGAGCCCGGTGGTGCAGTGCATTCTCTCCTGCCAGGATAGCCGGGTGGTGGATGTGAACGCGAGCTGGACCGAGACAATGGGCTGGACGCAGGCGGAGGTGGTGGGCCGGCGGGTGGAGGACCTGGGCGTATTGACCGATCCGGGCTTTCATGCGGCCTGCCGCGAAGGTTTTGCGCGGGGACAAGCCTGCCGCAACCGCGAGACGGTGTTTCGCACCCGCAGCGGCGAGGAGCGGGTGGGACTGGTGTCGGCGGAGCTGACGGAGTTTGGCGGGGAAGAATGCGTGGTGTGCAGCGTGGTGGATGTGACGGCGATGCGCCGGCAGGAAGAGGCGGCGGCGCGCCGCGAGCGCCTCGGGCTGGTGGGTCAGATGGCGGCCGGGCTGGGGCACGAAATCCGCAATCCGCTGACGACGGTGCGGGGCTTCCTCCAGTTGCTGGAGGGCAACCCCGATTTGGTGCAATACGGGGAGTATTTCACCTGGATGCTGGATGAGGTGGACAAGGCGAACCGGCTGATAACCGAGTATCTTTATTTGGCCAAAAACCGCCGGGTAGACCGCCAGCCCCACCTTTTGCCCGCGTGGCTGGCCGGGCTGGAGCCGGAGC
>CAZHIT010000158.1:0-6088 GCA_964533125.1 uncultured Candidatus Sumerlaeota bacterium | reverse complement strand
GATCGGGTCAAAAACGATTGGTTCCAGCTGGTCCGGGTCGATCCGGCCACTTTGGTCTATAATTGTGGGGTCAGCATTGATATTGACGATCTCTCCCACCAGTCGGCAGGTTTGCGGGTCAAAGGCGGTCAGCTTGCACTCTACCGCCATGGGCAGCTCGGTAAAGCAAGGGGCATCCACAAATTCGGCCCGAATTGGATGAAATCCAGCCCGCTCCACCTTGTCCGGCACATCGTTTCCCGACACCATGCCCAGATAGTCACAGGCGGCGATCTGGGCGGCCGTAGCCATACTGACGGTGAACGCCTTTCGGCTCAAAATGTTCTGAGCCGTCTTATGCGCCGGGTCAAGACAAATGGAAATCTCCGCCGTTTCACTGATCCCGCCCCAGGCGGCGGTCATCGCGTTCGCCGTTCCATCTGCACCGTAAGAGCCGATAATCAGGACGGGCATCGGATACAGCCAGGGCTTGGCGCCAAAATTCTTACGCAATTCATTACCTCCTGCTCTGATTTTGGTTATCTCCGGACACAGGCTTTCAGGGGTGAAAGACGGAGCACCTTAACTATTTGATTTACGCATCATAGCCGAACATTCCTTTCGGGATTAGGTTGGCGCCGATAATTTAACGGCTTAGCAACCTTCCTTCTCTGGCAGCGATATTGGCCGCCGCCAGGAGTGACAGAAAAAAAGCGTCAGAAGACTAAGCCTGCCGGCGAAGTAGTCTGGCGCTTTGCATAGCTCTGGTCGGTACAAGCCCATCGAATTGTTCTATGCTGATGTCCGGATACCTGGTCAACCCGGATGATCCGATTCTGAGCTAGCGGTTGAAGGTCGGATTCTTCTCCTGCGCAGCCAGGACCAGCGACAGCGCCAGCAGTTTCGCCTTCGCAAACAGCGTCGGCACATCGGCGTACTCGCTCGTCCCGTGCGCGAGGCCCCCGGCGCTGCCCATGGAATCAATCGTCGGCGCCCCGATGGCGGCGGTAAAGTTCCCGTCCGAGGCCCCGCCGCTCGCCACATCCCGGATCTCGATCCCAAGGCTTTGCCCTGCCACCTGCACCAGGGCGAGGAGGGCTACGGTCGCCGGGCCTTTTTCCATGGGCGGGCGGTTTAAGCCTCCGGTAAGCACGGTCACTGCCCCCGGCACATAGACCTGGGCCGCGATCGCCTGGATCTGGGGGATTACCCGGTCCGCTTCCGCCTGGGTAAAGACCCGCAGGTCGATATCGGCCTGGGCTTGCGCCGCCACCACATTCGGGCGGGTACCGCCGCTGATCACGCCGACATTAACTGTTGTTCCGACCGCAAAATCGGTCAGGCGGTGCAGGGCGATCGTCTTGTGGGCCAGTTCCTCCACCGCGCTGATGCCCGCCTGTGGATCCGCGCCGGCGTGGGCCGCCCGGCCGGTGATCTCCAGATGGAACATCCCCACCCCTTTGCGGGCGGTGACCAAAGACCCGTCGGTCCGCGCTGGCTCCAGGATAAATACGGCGTCCGCTCCGGCAGCCTCGGCTTCGATGGGCGCGCGGGAGACGGGAGAGCCGATCTCCTCGTCGCCGTTAAGGACTACGGTGATCGTCCCGAATTCGCTAAACCCACCGGCTGCAAGGGCCTCCAGGGCCGTCAGCAGCACCATGAGCCCGCCCTTCATATCGTGCACTCCCGGCCCGTAAGCCCGCTCCCCCTCGATCCGGAACGGCCGGCGCTTCGCCTCGCCCGGGCCAAAGACTGTGTCGTAGTGCCCCACCAGGACGAACTTCCCCTGCCCCTGCCCGGCTAAACGGCCGATGACCACATTACCCCGCTCCGGGTGGGGCAGGACCTCCACTGCCAAACCGGCCTGCTCCAGGCTTTCGGCCAGGTAAGCGGCCACCGCATCCAGGCCCGCCTTATCGTAAGAGCCGCTGTCCATATTCACCAGTTTCTCCCACCGCGCCATCATGGCTGCCCGGTGGCTTTCAACGTAATTAATTATCGTTTCGCGCATCGCTGTCCCCTTCTTTCTTTTGCTCTAATCCAAGTCCACCCAGGTACCAAGCTTACCCGCGACCGCCCGGTCGTAGACCAACCGGGCGACAGCCATATCCTGCACCGCCAATCCGACGGTCTTAAAGAACGTGATTTCCTTTTCACTTTCCCGGCCCGGCTTCTTCCCGGCGATGATCTCGCCAATCTCGGCGTAGACGATCGACCGGGTAATCCGCCCCTGCTCCAAAGGAATGATCAGATCCCCCGCTTCCTCCCAGGCGGCCTCGACCGAATCCACGACGACCTTGTCCGCCCGGAGCAGGGTGGTTTCGTCCACTTCCTGCATCTGGGGGGTATAGGAGCCCACGCCGCTGATGTGCACTCCCGGCTCCAGACGATCACCCGGGAAGACCGGCCTGGTCGAGGTCGTGGCCGTCAGGACGACATCGGCGCCGGTCACCGCTGCCGCCGGCGTGGCCGCTGCCACCCAGGCTAGCTCCGGGTCGGCCAGTTCCGCCGCCATCTCCCGGATATAGCTCTCCACCGCCGCCGGGTTTAAGTCATACACCCGGACTTCCTTAACCGGCCGGACGGCCATGATGCCGGCCAGCTGGGTGCGCGCCTGGATTCCGGCCCCAAAGACCGCCGCCACCCGGGCATCGGCACGGGCCAGATATTTAGCCGCCACCCCGGTGGCCGCCCCGGTCCGGATAGCCGTGAGGTACCCCGCTTCCAGCACCGCCAGCGGTTCGCCGGACTCCGGGTCCAGCAGCAGGGCGAGCGCGTTAATAGTCGGCTTGCCCCGGGCCGGATTATCCCCAAATACCGACACCGCTTTCATCCCTAAAGCGGCCAGAGCGGGCACATAGCCCGGCATAAACAGCGAAACGCCGTGGTACTCCGGCACTTTTACCGGGGTGCGGATCGGAGTCACGGTCTCCCCGGCCGAAAACGCCCCAAAGGCCCGCTCGACGGCCGGCACCGCCTCCGCCATCGTCACTGCCTGCCGGATCTCGCGCCGCGACAATACAAGCATCGTAAACCCTCCTTATCCTGGCGGATCGGCCCGGGGCCTTCGCCCCGGGCCGCCGCTCACTTCCTGCTTATTTACCGGCGAACAGTTTGCGCCACATCTCCAGGTACTCCGGAATGGTCATCGGCGGCTTGGCCGTTGCCTTAATCTGCCGGCCGGCTTCCGCCCCCTGCCAGAGCAGGTCAATCACGGTCATGGCCATCGCCTTAGCCGGGTTAATGTACACCATCTCGTGGTCCACGAGGCAATAGTCCCGGGCGTGGGCCCGGCCGGTGACTCCGCCGATATCCGGGTGGATGCCCGGCATAATGTAGGTGATGTCGCCCATATCGGTCGAGCCGGCCGAATGCTGCCCCTGGCTCACATTGTCCGCCCCGATGAGCGTGCCCATATTGGCGCGGAACAAATCCGACATCGAGGGGTCGTTCATCAGCGGCAGGTAGCCTGGAATCTCGGTGATTTCCACCTCCGCCCCGACGGCCATCGCCCCCGCCTGGAGCGCCCGGTTCACCTTGACATTGGCGTCCAAAATCGCGTCCATGGTCCGGCCGCGGATATAGGTCTCCATCCGCACATCCGCCGGGATGATGTTCACCAGGTCGCCGCCCTTGGTGATGATCGGATGCACCCGGATCGAATCGGCGTCCTTAAAGGTCTCCCGCTGGGCGTGGATCCCCATCATCCCCAGCATCGCGGCGTTAAGCGCGTTCACTCCGTTGTGCGGCGCTCCGCCGGCGTGCGCTTCCTTGCCGGTGTATTTGATCATCTTACCGATAAAGCCGTTGCTCGCACCGCCCACCCGGACCTTGCGCTCCGGCAGATTCGAGCTGGTGTGGCACATCATGGTCATGTCCACATCGTCAAACACCCCGAGGCGGATGAACTCCTGCTTGCCGCCCAAAAACTCTACCTTGCCCTGCTCCCGCAGCTTTAAGCGGTACTCGATTTCCACGTACTCCTCCGCCGGGACGGCCAGGAGTGCGACATCCCCCCCGAGTTCCGCCATCGCACCGCTGTCGGCCAGGCCAAAGCCCACCCCCAGCATGGCCGCGATTTGGGCGTTGTGCCCGCAGGCGTGCACCGCACCGGTAATGGCGTCGGCCGCCGGGTGCTCGTGGCAAAGGACGGCATCCAGCTCGCCCATTACCGCCACCCTAAACCCGTGGCTCTGACCCGGCAGCTCCGCCCGCAGACCGGTAATCCCTAGGCCCTCTTTGAATTCCAGTCCCAGGGAGGCGAATTTCTCCCGAACCAGGGCCGCCGCCTTAAACTCCTTAAACCCTAACTCCGGCTGGTGAAAGATCTGTTCCCCGATGCCGATGATTTCCTGCGCCCGCCGGTCGATGGCGGCACAGACCCTGGCCTTCAGTTCTTCCTTCGTCATCTGTCTGCCCCTTTCGCCTAAGCATTGGAAATAGTCGATTATCATTTCGACAGCCTCGCGTCTTTACCTGCCGCCAACGTGAAAAAGCAAGGAGTTCTTCCTTGCTTCGCCCGGTTCTTTATGAAATGACGGCTCAGATAGAGGGGCTTCCCCCGGTTCTGACGGCTCAGATATAGGGGCTTTCCTCCAGCATAATCAAGCCAATGCGCACTGCGTACAGCGCCGCCTGGGTCCGGTCATGCACTTTAATCTTGCGCATAATATTGCTCACATGGTTGCGCACCGTTTTGTCGCTGATAAACAGGTGTTTGGCGATCTCCTTATTCTTCATCCCCTTGCCCACCAGGGCCAGGACTTCCTTCTCCCGGTTAGTCAGCAACTGCTTGCCTTCGGCGTCATGGCTGAGGGTATCGCCCAAACGCTCGGTCAGGCGGTTAAACTCCTGCAGCAGCTTGGTTGCAATCATTGGGTCAAACAGTGATTTGCCCTCGTAGCCAGCGTGGATAATCTTGAGCAGCTCAGCCGCGTCAATATCCTTCAGGACATAGCCGATAGCGCCGGACTTAATCATTTCCAGAATGTATTCCTTGTTATTGTACATGGTGAGCACGATAATCTTAATCGCCGGGTTCTCCCGCTTGATGGTCCGGGTGGCTTCCACCCCATCCACGCCGGGCATTTTCACATCCATGAGTACGATGTCCGGGGCCAGTTCCCGCGCTTTGCGGATGACCTCGCTGCCATCCGCCGCCTCGCCGATGATTTCGATTTCGCTATCCAGCTCGATGATTTTGCGCAACCCCTGCCGCAGCAGGGTATGGTCATCGGCGATCAATACCTTGATCTTACCCATCCTCATCCCCCTATTCCTGCCTCCACCCAGACTTATCCTGCCTGACCCCGCAGGGGGGCTACGACCAGCAGGCGGGTCCCTTTCCCTGGGGCAGAGTGGATTCGGTACTTCCCCGCCATCTCCTCCACCCGCTCCCCGATGCCGAGTAAACCAAAATGCCCCTCGGCGGCGTCGCGGGCCATTGCCCCGGTATAGTCAAACCCGATTCCGTCGTCCCAAAGCAGCAGGATAATCTTCCGGGCGGTCCATTTAATCCGCAATAAAACCCTGGCGGCCGCAGCGTGGCGGCGGCTGTTGGCGAGGCCCTCCTGGACAATCGCCAGGCAGTGGTGCGCGACCGCCGGCGATAAGCTTCGTTCGGCCCCGCTGACGACCAGGCAGACCGGCGGAGCCTCCGGCAGAGCGGCGAGATACCCGCGCAGCCGGGCCATAAAGTCGGCGCTCTCCTCCTCCGTCCGGCGCAAATCGGCCGCGGCCTGCCTCAGCTCCAGCATTGTGTTGCGCACCAGCTGCTTCAGCTTGCCCAGTTCGGCTTTAGCCCGGCCGGGGTCCGTCCCGGCCAGGTTTTCGCACAGGCCCACTTCCCAAAAGATATTAGCTAAAGACTGGATCGGGCCGTCGTGCAGGGCCCGGGCCAGCCGTTTGCGCTCTTCCGCCTGCGCTAACCGAATCGGAGACTGTTCCGGGCTTCCCGCCATACCGGCATACCTCGCTTATCTCCTGGAGTCGATGCTGCCCGCTCCGGCGGGTTCCCAGGTTATCATATGCTTCGCCCCAACCGATTGTTAATGCCGGGATGGTCAGCGCCCGGCCGCTGGCTTGCACTGCATAATATGTTCGGCGGTGA
>CAZHIT010000157.1:3208-6181 GCA_964533125.1 uncultured Candidatus Sumerlaeota bacterium | reverse complement strand
ACCGGGCAAAATAAGATTGCGGGGCACGTCCGCCAAAAAGAAGCGGGCGGCCGAGAGGGGGGAGGCAAATGGAGAGATTTATCGTCAGTGGCGGGAACCAACTGCACGGCACCGTCCGCATCGGCGCCGCCAAAAATGCGATTTTACCGATCATCGCGGCTTCTCTGCTTTCGGACGGCGAGTGTACCTTAGAGGAAATTTCGCTCCTCGAGGACGTCAAGACCATCTGCGCCGTGCTGCAGGGGTTGGGCGCGCGGGTGGAGTACCTCCCGCCGGACACGCTCAAAATCGCCCGGGGGGAAGCCGGCGCTTTCGAGGCCCCCTACGATCTGGTCCGCAAAATGCGGGCGTCCTTTCTGGCTATGGGACCCTTGCTCACCCGCCAGCACCGCGCCCGGATTTCTCTGCCCGGCGGGTGCGCCATCGGGACGCGGCCGATTGATTTGCACTTAAAGGGATTTACCGCCATGGGGGCCCGCATCATCATCGGCCACGGTTATATCGAAGCCTGGACCGACATCGGCCTGCACGGCGCCAAGGTCTACCTTGACTACCCCAGCGTCGGCGCGACTGAGAACATCATAATGGCCGCGACCCTGGCGGAAGGGATCACGATTCTCGAAAACGCGGCGGAAGAGCCGGAAATCGTTGATCTGGCCAACTATCTCAACGCCATGGGTGCCCGGGTCAAGGGTGCGGGCACCAATATCATCAAAATCGAGGGGGTCGCCGCCCTGCACGGCACCACCTATACCGTAATTCCGGACCGGGTCGAAGCCGGCACCTTCATGGTCGCAGCCGCTATCGCCGGCGGAAAAATCGAGATCGAGAATATCCTCCCGGACCATGTGAAGCCGGTAATCGCCAAGTTGCGGGAGACCGGGGTAACCATCCGCGAAGACAGCGGCAGCGTCACGGTCGAAGCCGCGGGGACCCTCCAGGCTGTGGATGTGAAGACCCTGCCGTATCCGGGCTTCCCAACCGATATGCAGGCCCAGATGATGGCCCTGTTGACCATCGCCCGGGGGACCAGCGTGCTCACCGAGACGGTGTTTGAAAACCGCTTCATGCATGTGGATGAGTTAAAGCGCATGGGCGCCGATATCCGTATCGAAGGCCGGAGCGCCGTGGTGCGGGGCGTGCCGGCGCTCACTGGGGCGCAGGTAAAAGCCACCGATTTGCGGGCCGGCGCCGCCTTGGTCTTAGCCGGACTCGCGGCGGAGGGCGAAACCGAGATTACCGGCATCCAGCACATCGACCGCGGGTATGTGCAGTTTGCCGAAAAGCTGCGGGCCCTGGGGGCCGACATACGCCGGACAGCGGACTAATTTTTCTTATATCATTCGGATAAGGAAGCGGAGGGGAAAGCGCAGGCTGACCCCTCCTTTGGTTTATCGGCCGTTTGGCCGGCGCTGGGTGAAGGCTTACCGCCGTACCGGCGGGATGACCGGGCCGATGCCGCCGATAATCAGCAGGAGGATAATCAGCCAAAGGATCCCGCCGCTGCTTTGAAGCTTAGCCACACCGCAACCCCCCTTTCTTATTCTCTAGCTTATGCCGCCCCGGCTTGGCGGGCGATGGTACGGATGGCGGGTTTTTGTGCGAGCGGGGTGCAAGGACAGAGTTTGCTTCACGTAATTGCGCGAGCGGCAATCCAAACCCCGGCCGCTTCGCCGCCCCGGCGCCAGCCGACGCCGGTCTGTATGGTTATGGTTATAAGCAAGGGTAAGGTTAACGTCATCGCCAGGCACAAAGCGACGCGGTAACGACGGGCCACTCCGCTTCGTCCTTCCGCGCCCATAGTCTCACCCGCCGGTTAGTGCGGCCCCCCGGCACCGTTCAGCCGTTGCATAGTCTCTGCTCCCCAAATTTTGCCAATGGGGTGGCATACTTCTCCTCCCGCCCACATAGATTCTATTGCAGTCGGCGGCGGACAAACTATTCCAGCCGCATGGGGAGGGAGAAGCCGTCATGTTCAGGGGGATCGGGGTGCTGGCGTTGTTTCTGTTGGTGGTGATCATCATTATCCCGGCGGTTTTGGTCCGGGGCTGCGACTTTCGCAGTCCGGATTTTCGCCCCCAGCCGGTGCCGGTGGGCGCGGTGACCATCAATGTCTTGGATGTGCAAACGGGTGAGGTGATCGAACTCGGGCTGGAGCAGTACATTGAAGGAGTAGTCGCCGGAGAAATGCCGGCCCTCTTCCACAGCGAAGCCCTCAAGGCCCAGGCGATCGCCGCCCGCACCTACGCCATCCGCAAGATGCGCCGTTTCGGCGGGGCCGGGGACGACCGGAACCTGGCCGCCGACATCAGCAACGATCCGACCCGGGACCAGGCCTGGCTCCCGGACGAACGCTTAAAAGAACGCTGGGGCCTCCTGAATTACTACCGGTACCGCAGCAAGATCGCCGAAGCGGTGCAGGCGACGGCCGGACTCATCCTCACCTACCAGGGCGACCCGGCCACCCCGGCCTACCATTCCACCTGTGGGGGGTATACTGAGAACTCCGAAGACGTCTGGACCTACGAAGTGCCCTACCTCCGCAGCGTCCGGTGCGACTATTGCGGCCATTCGCCCCACTACCAGGGGACCGCTACTCTGCCGCTTACGACCGTCATCACCAAAATCGGTCTTCCCGCCGCCGCCAAAGCCGAGGCCGTCGAGCAGGCGCTTGCGGTCAAGGCCAAGTCGTCAACCGGAAGGGTGAAGCTCATCCAGGCCGGGGATAAGCTGATGCGGGGGCTGGAGTTTAGGATGCTGCTCGGGCTTGCGACCTCTAACCTCACCTGGAAGGTCACCGACACCCAGATTATCTTTACCACCCAGGGGTACGGGCACGGGGTGGGGATGTGCCAGTACGGGGCGGACGGCATGGGCCAGGCGGGCAAGACCGTGAACGACATCCTGGCCCTGTACTTCCAGGGGGCGCAGGTGAGTCAGATGTTTGCGGAGTAAACCGAAAATGGTGCAGGC
>CAZHIT010000157.1:0-3198 GCA_964533125.1 uncultured Candidatus Sumerlaeota bacterium | reverse complement strand
GGAGTGCGGGCAACCGCACTTTTTGCATTATTTAGCCAAACTTGGGAAGAATAGCTCCAGAGGTGATGTAAAGATGCGTCAAAGGTTAAATAATCTCTGGGAAGCCCTGAAAACGCAGCGGACTGGCCGGCAGCTCTCGGCCGGACTGCACAACCTGCTTAGCGGCGTAAGCCTTAGCGCCCGGCGGCTGCCGCGCCACTGGCGGTATTACTCCCTGCCGCTGCTGGTCGTCGCCCTGGGCATTATCGCCGGCTACGGTCAGATGGTCGGCCTCCTTCCCGGGAGTCTGCAGGAAATCCGGGAAGAGATCCAGGCGCCAAAGGAGGCCGACCTGTTCGCCCCCCAGATTATCAACTTGGTCGAAAGCGAAGAGCCGGAGACCGATCCGGTGGTGCCCTCGGTATCTCCAACCGACACTCAGCCAAAAGAAGCCGAGCCGATCGCTCCGGAAGATACTGAACCGCCGGAGGCGATCACCCCGGAGGGCAGCGGCGAAGGTGCGGCTGAACTGCCGGAGGTCCCTGCCCCAATAGCGGAAGCGGTGGGGCTGACCCCCGGAGTACCGGTCTTGGTCCGGCCGCTGGAGGGTAAGACCATCACTGGGTTTGGCACGGTCTACTCGGCAACTCACCTGGATTATCGCTTCCACCCGGGGCTGGATTTCATGGCCGCGCCGGGTGACGCCGTCCGGGCCGCCCTGGCCGGGGAGGTCTTGGCGGTGGAGCAGACAGCGGAGTACGCTTACCTGGTCACTATCCGTCACGCCGGTAACCGCACCACCCTCTACGGCAACTGCGCGGCGGTGATGGTCGTTCCCGGGCAGAAGGTGGGCGCCGGAGAAATTATCGCCACCACCGGTGACAGCGGCCTGGCGGAACTCGCGGATGGCTGCCACCTGCATTTCTGCCTCCTGGAGGAAGGCGAGGCTATCGACCCTAGCCCCTGCCTCCCCTGAAATTCACCCGGATAATCGCCAGAGTAACCCCGGACAGCCACCCCGCAGGGTGGCTGTCCGCACGTCCAAAAACCTGGTCTGAATGCCGCTCCCGGGCATATAGATGTAAGGAACTTACATCCGTCAGGGAGGGAAAGAAATGGACGACTATATCTGGCAGCGGGTTCTGGATACCAGCCACTATATCTGCTTGCACCAGTGCACCGTCCGGCAGGCAGCGAAGGTATTTGGGGTGAGCAAAAGCACGGTTCATAAGGATGTCACCGAGCGTTTGCCGAAGATGAACAGCGGCCTGGCGGTGCAGGTGAAAGAGATTTTGGAATTTAACAAGGCGGAGCGTCACCTGCGGGGCGGGGAAGCGACCAAAGAAAAATACCGTCACCTCGGCAACTAAACATTTTCGCTGCGGTTGACAGGAAAATTCGGGTAAGCGGAGAATATTTTAGGCAATCGGGGTGCGATTATCCCCATAGCCGGGGCGAAAACGCCGGCCGCGCTGCGGCTGGACTGGCTTGGTTTGGTGTGGGGATAGCCAGGCAGAGCGGAAAGGGGCGTACGGGATGTTTGGCCTGTCAATGGATATCGGGATTGACCTGGGCACGGCCAGCGTGCTGGTCTATCTGAAGGGGAAGGGGATTGTTCTCCAGGAACCCTCGGTGGTGGCCGTCGAAAAGGACACCCGCCGGGTGATTGCCATCGGCGAAGAAGCCCGGCGCATGGTGGGCAAAACGCCGGGGAACATTGTCGCCATCCGGCCGCTGCGGGACGGGGTAATCGCCGATTACGACATCACCGAAGCCATGCTCAAGTATTTTATCCGCTCCATTTGCGGTCCCCGCTCGATGGTCAAGCCCCGGGTGATCGTTTGCGTCCCCTCCGGCGTCACCTCGGTCGAAAAGCGGGCGGTAATCGACGCCGCCGCTCAGGCCGGCTCCCGCCATACCGAGGTTATCGAAGAACCCCTTGCCGCGGCTCTGGGCGCGGGCCTGAATATCTGCGAACCAAAGGGTCATATGGTCGTCGACGTCGGCGGCGGTACCACCGACATCGCCGTTCTCTCCCTGGGGGGCATTGTCGTCAGCGAGTCCATCCGGGTCGGCGGCGACAAGCTGGATGAGGCCATCGTCCGCTATATCAAGCGGGTGTACAACCTCCTCATCGGGGAGCGCACCGCCGAAGACGTCAAAATCACGATTGGTTCGGCCATCCCGGGGCAAAAGGACGCCCGCTACAGCGTCCGGGGCCGCGACCTGATGAGCGGCCTCCCGAAGACGGTGGAAGTGACTTCCGCCGAAATCAGCGAGGCGTTGGCGGAATCCATCGAGAGCATCATCGCCACCATCAAGGCCATCATGGAAAAGACGCCGCCCGAACTCGCCGGGGATATCGCCGAGAAGGGAATCGTGATGACCGGGGGCGGTGCTCTGCTCGATAGCTTCGACATCCTGCTGTCCCGCGAAACCGGGGTGCCGGTGACTGTAGCCGAGGACCCCGTATCCTGCGTCGCCCGCGGCGCCGGCCGGGCGCTAGAGGAGTTCTCGGGCATCCAGAGCAGTTGGGTGCCGCTGGTGAGGCAGACCGCCAAGTAAGCCAGACCGCCATACTCTTTACCCGGGCGCGGGTCCGCCCCGGGTCCAGATTTAGGAGAAAGGAGGGACAAGCCTTGATTCGCGGCTTATACACCGCCGCTTCCGGCCTTCGGCAGGAGATGATCCGCAACGACACGGCCGCGAGCAACTTAGCCTACGCCAATTCGGCCGGCTACAAAAAAGACCTCGTTGTCGCCCGGACCTTTGCCGAAACCCTGCTCAGCCGGGTTAATACCGGGCTGGGCGCTGCTCCGGCTTCGGTTATCGGGTGGATGGGGAACGGGGTCGCCGTCGACGTCATTTTTACCGATCACCAGCCGGGCAAGCTGGTCAAGTCCGACAGCCCCCTGCAGATGGCGCTACTGGGTGAAGGCTATTTCGTGGTCGATACCCCGGCCGGCGAGCGCTACACCCGCAACGGGATGTTCACCCTGAACCTCGGGCACGATCTGGTGACCGCCGAAGGTTATTTAGTCCAGAGCGTCTCCGGGGAACCGCTGCACATTGGGAGCGGTAACGTCACCATCGACGAGCAGGGCCGGGTCTTTGTCGACTCCGCTGAAGTCGGCGCGCGCTGCGTCGTCCGCTTTGACGTCGGCGACCAGCTGCGACAGCTCGGGACGAAGTTTGTTGTCGCCACCGCTGCCTCCGGCG
>CAZHIT010000156.1:0-6194 GCA_964533125.1 uncultured Candidatus Sumerlaeota bacterium | reverse complement strand
TACGGGCCGTTGCCTGGCGGGATGGTTTCTTTAGTCCGGCGGCCGCTTGGGAGTACACGGTGACGAGTTCGGGGGGACCGGGTGGTTCGGGGGATACAGGCGAACCTTTGGAACCGGGTGAACCACCGGTGGGAACTCCAGCGGGCGACATATTGACGGCGGCAATGGTAGCAGAACAAACCGGGCAGGAAGCGATTAGATTTGCCGTTACTGGCGGCCGGGTAACCATCCCCGGGGAAGCGGCGGAACGGCTAGTGGAGAGCGGGAAAGAGCTGATTTTTGACTTTGGGTCGGTGAGTTTTCGTCTGCCACCGGGGGCATTCGCGGTCAGCGCTACGGGCGAGCTTACACTGGCGGTGCAGGCGGTTCCGGCCGAGGGGGACGGCACCGGCGCCTTGGGTGCTGGCTATCGTCGGTTAGGCGCCGGGTGGGAGATAGCGGCTACGGAGGCGGGCAGCGGGGCGGAGGTACAGCCGCAGCAGCCGGTGACGGTGGTGCTGACTTATGACGACGCCGACCGGCAGGGAGCGGCAGGGAGCCTGGGGGCGTATTGGTATAACCCGACAGCGCAAACCTGGGAATACTGCGGCGGGAAAGTGGATGCGGCGAACCGGACCGTAACCTTCAGGGCGGAGCATTTTAGCCGGTACGCGTTGATGGCGTATACCAGGAGTTTTTCGGATATTGCGGGGCACTGGGCGAAAAATGAGATTGAAGCGATGGCTGCCCGGCATATCGTGAGCGAGATAGGCGGCGATACCTTAGCCCCGGAGCTGAAGGTGACCCGGGCGCAGTTTGCCGCTTACCTGGCGCGGGCGCTAAACCTGCGGCCGGAGCCGGCGGCGAGCCTGCCCTTTGGCGATCTGTCGCCCGACCAGTGGTACTATGGGGATGTCGCGGCGGCCTGGCGGGCCGGGATCGTGGCCGGGACCAGCGCCGTGACCTTCGGTCCGGACACCAATATCACCCGGGAGCAGGTGGCGGCGATGGTGGTGCGGGCGCTGGCCGTGGCCGGTAAGAAGATTACCCTAACCCAGGCGGAGGCGGAAGCGAAGCTGCAGCCGTACAGCGACATCGGTGCGATCGAGAAATACTTCCGGGTGGAAGTGGCTAAAGCGGTGAAACTGGGCATCGTGGCCGGGCGGACCAAGACCACCTTCGTGCCCAGGGACAATGCGACCCGCGCCGAGGCGCTGGTGATGATTGCGCGGATGGTGTACCAACTGCCGTGAGGCTTTGTGAGATGGTGATGACAGGCCGGGGCGGGGATCCAGAGGCTATGGTGGCTTAGTGGGTATATACTTCACCGGAGAAGAGGGGGGGCGGAGAGTTGGCCAGGAAGAGTAGAGTGCTGATCGGGATTGGTCTGGTACTGTGCCTGCTGGTCACCGGATTGCCCCTCCCCGCTGACACCGGCGAAGGGGTAACGGAGGACATCTACGCGGCTGTGCTGCAGGCCTACCCGGACGAGATAACGAAAATGCATAAGACTGGCGCCAGCGAAACCGAGCTGCGGGACTTTATTGCCGCGGTGGAGGAGACGATGACCGCCCCGCCGACCCCGCTGACGGAGACCAACTTCGCGGCGGCGCTTAACGATGCGTTTTTAGGTTTGTATTTTGGCCGAGAGCACTCGGATGTGTTCGATGCGGTGTTTTACATTAATGATTTGAATGCCGATGATTTGCTGGATGCCTACGATGCGGGCGGGGCCGCCGCCGTGCAGGCGCTTTTGCCGGAATGGATGCGGGCGGTCGGCCGCCTGGAGAAGGAACGGCTGCTGAGGCTGGATGGACCGGCCGTCAGTGTGGCGGGTACCATCGACCCAATTGCGCCGGGAGCGGAAGCGGTGCTGGATATGTCGCTTTGTACCGCCGAGGCCGTTGGGTTTGTGCAGTGTGATCTCCGTTTCAACCCGGCGGTGCTGACCTGGCAGGGGTTTGCTGCCGGAGCTGCCGGCGGTGTAGTCAGCGCCGTGGAAGTCAGCTCCGGGCACTGGCGACTGACTCTGGAGTATCCTGAGGAGGCGGTGAATCCCGGGACGGTAAGACTCGGGGAGATCCATTTCCAGGCGTTCGGCAATATACCTGCCGGCTATCGGGGATCAGTCAGGGCAGTGGATCCGGTCGTCCAGAACTCCACAGGGACTCTGACCGCCGACCAGTTTATCGGCTGGGCTGGCAACTACACGGCAGCTGGGCGGCGGGGGGATGTGAACGGGGATGACGCAGTTGACCTGGCGGATTTAGCGGCGGTGGCCCAGGCTTACGGGTGGGAGGCGGAGAGCACAGTTGGCGGAGGCTTGGCCGGTGATCTGAATCTGGATGGCCGGGTGGACTTGTATGATCTGACGCTTTGCGCCCGCTATGTCACTTTTAATAATTAGGCACCAAGTATTCGGCGCTGTCGCTAAAAGACAGCGTGAAACTTATTGTGCGAAAACTGATTGTCAGGCAGGAATTCTGACAATTCGCGGCAAAATATATATTATCCCGCAAAATAATACAAAAATCGACACCGCAACCTGATATAATATGATTAGAATCGGTCTGCAGAAAAGGCAAACCCGGTGAAAACCGGCGACGCAAAGTCACGGGCCTAAAGCGGAAGCGATGGCCGCCGGACTGCCGGAAGATGGGCCGAAGCTGGCGGTGGTTACTTTACTTCCGGAAAAGCTATTTATTTGCCGGTTGACGGCAAAGAAAATTAGCTTTTTGCTTTCTCTGGGGAAAAGAACTTGCGTTCGATGACGGAAATGGAGTGACTTGGGACCATGCCGGAACAAGTTGTGGTTTTTCGGATTGGGAGCGCAGTGTACGGGGTTAACCTCGAGTCGGTGGGCGAGGTTATTCAGGGGAATGGGATTAGGGCGGTCGCGGATTCGCCGGGTCCGGTGGATGGGGTGATTACTCTCCGGGGGGTTAACGTCCCGGTGATCGATTTCCGAAAAACCATCGGCATCTTCAGCCGGGAGAATTTGAGCGAGCGCTGGCTGGTGATTGTGACCGTGAGCGACCGGCGGGTGGGCCTGCTGGTGGACGCGGTGCTGGATGTGGTGCAGCTCGCAAGCGAGGCGGTGGAGCCGTTTCGTTCGAGCCTGCATACCTGCCATACCCGTTTTTTGCGGGGTTTCGGGCGGTTGGAGGGGAAGAAGCTGCCGCTGGTGTGCGCGGACAAGCTGGTTAGTCAAGTGCCGGCTTACGATTATGCGGGTGTGACCGCTTCGTAGCGGATGGGGGTGACGGGCGATGTCACAGGTTGAGTTGTGCCCGCAGTGCGGGACTCCGGTCGCCCAGTCGATTCGGGGGAGCTTGGATACCTTCGTTTTGGGGTATGTGCTTTGCTGGAAGTGCCGGATGCGGATAAACCTGGAGGAGAGCGGAGAAGCGGGCCGGGCGGAGGGCGGAAAGCAGATGGATCAGTCAGAGAAAGAAAAATAGCCGGATCAGGCGCGTGTCCAAGGCGTCTGTAGAGACGAAACGGCCAAATAAGGCAGCGTCGGATGAGAGATACTAATTATGCCTAGCGTGGCTGAGGAGGAAGATTGATGTTGGATGTGAAGGCGATTCAGGCGATTTTGCCCCACCGGTATCCGTTTTTGCTGGTGGACCGGATTATTGAGCTGGAAGAGGGCAAGCGGGCGGTTGGGCTGAAGAATGTGACAGTGAATGAGCCGTTTTTCCAGGGGCATTTTCCGGGCGAACCGGTGATGCCGGGGGTGCTGATTATCGAAGCCCTGGCTCAGGTGGGGGCGGTAGTGGTGCTGGGGATGCCGGAGAACCGGGGTAAGCTAGCGCTGTTTGCAGGTATCGACGGGGTGCGGTTCCGTCAGCCGGTGGTACCCGGCGACCAGCTGCGCCTGGAGATGACGATGACGCGGGTGCGCGGCAGCATCGGCAAAGGCAGCGCGAAAGCGTATGTGGGGGAGAACGTGGTGGCGGAGGCGGAGCTGATGTTTGCCTTGGTCGAACGATCGGCGGAGAAATAAATCTGCCATATATTGACACATTAGGTCGAAGGTGGTAAAATCCTAGCTGGAGAATGGTTTCGCTCAGGGGGGAGAGGACCTTGACGGTGCAGCGAAAGCGGTTGGCAGCCATGCCGATGGTCTTGATGCACGAAATGGAGACACTCCGCAGCCAACTGAACCAGATGATTGGCGGCGATTGCCAAAAGCTATTGGAGAAAGAAGTATACCAACTGAGCTCCCGGTTGGATCAACTGATCGTGCAGTACATGAAAGCGGTGGTCTGAGTTCCGGGCACAATCTGGATTGTCAAGGGCAAACCCGTCGAAAGACGGGGGCGCAAAGCTAGAGGGTCTAAGGTCGCAAGACTATGACAGCCAGTTGCCAAAAAGGATTGAGGTTGCCGCCACGCCGTTCAACCTGTCTTTTTGGCAACAACCTAAGGGACAGGTTTCTTATTGAACGGGAGGGAGCGTAATGACGGTCAGAAAAGCAATCGATTTGTCCCCCGAGCGGCGGTGGACGGCTACCGGCGATATGCTGTTGGTGCAGTTAATCGCGGAGCGGTTTACCTTGCCGGAGATCTGCGCTATCCTCAACCGCAGCGCGCAGTCGGTTCGCCGCCGGGTGCGCCTGCTGCGGCAAAATGAAGGCCGGCAGCAGGAGATAATCCGGCGCATGGTGCGTGCGCAGGAAGGCAGCGAGCCTGGGTCGGGTTACTGCGGCGTGCGCTCCGGCCGGGTGCATTTTCGGTAATATTCGCCTTTGGCGCCTATTTTTACCGGGTTGAATGGGGCAGCGGCACTTGCCAAGCAGCGCAGTTTATGTTACAATAGATTTGCTGAAAATGCATCAACGGGGGTTTAGCTCAGCTGGCTAGAGCGCATGACCCACATTCATGAGGTCGCTGGTTCGAGCCCAGCAATCCCCACCATGTACAGCAAGGGTTCCCGAATTTTCGGGGACCCTGTTTTCTATTGGTTTGGGCTGGCACTGCAACCGGATTACGATATTGATGGGCGGAATAGCTTTGCCAAAACCGGTAATAATTGCTATAATGGCTATAGATTGATTGCACTGAGAGCAGAAAGGGGAGCAAGGATGAAAACCAACGAGAATTTGCTCACGGCTTTTGCCGGCGAGTCACAGGCGAACCGGAAATATCTGGCCTTTGCCCGGAAGGCGGAAAGCGAAGGCCTTAGAAACGCCGCCCGGTTGTTTAGCGCGGTGGCCGAGGCGGAGACTATCCATGCCCTGAAACATTTTGAACAGGCCGGCCAGGTGGGGAGCACAAAGGATAACCTGAAGAAGGCGGTCGAAGGGGAGACCTACGAGTTTACGGAGATGTATCCGGAGTTCATCGCTGTGGCCAAGGCGGAGGGCAACGAAAAGGCTCTGCGCACGCTGCACTATGCCAACGAAGCTGAAAAAGTACACGGCGGTCTGTTTGCGGCGCTGAAGGCGGAAATCGATGGTGGCAAGGATATGGACGCGCAAGCAATCCACCTCTGCCCCGTCTGTGGTTGGGTCGGGTATGACCCGGCGCCGGAGCGCTGCCCGATCTGCGGCACGCTGGCTAAAATGTTTAAGCAGTTCTAACCGGTCTGGCCAGGGTGTCCCTGGCCTTTTCCTTAGGGTCAGGAAGATACGGGAGGTAGGAAGAAACCGGCTTTCTGTGGTATAATGGGGAGGTTGCCGCCGGGCAGGCTAAAGGCGGCAGCAGGATGGCCTCGCGGCGGAGTTCGGATGCCGCAGCCACAGAAAGGGGTTTGAGCATGGCGGTATTTGAAGTGTTAGGTTTTGACGGATTCGGTTACACTATACCGGTAACTTATTTGACGGCGGCAACCCAGGAGGAAGCGGACGCTTTTTGCGCCCGCCTGCGCCCCTTTTTCCCGCAGGCCCGGGCGTTTTGGCGGGCGGATCAGATCGTGGCGGCCGAGCACCCGGTGCAGGTTACCTCGGCCTGTCCCCAGTGCGGCCAGGCAACGCCGGGGTATTTCTGCCCCAGCTGCGCCTGTAAGGTTCGGAAAGTAATTACGCAAAGAGGTGGATAACCCCGATGCCGGTGACCCAGTACAAAGGCTATACTCTATCGGATTTTCAGATCGAAGCCATTGAGGCGATTCTCAGCGGAGATAATGTGATTGTCGCCACCCATACCGGCAACGGCAAAACCCTGGTGGCTGATTATGCCGTGAATGAGTGCTTTAACCATGGGTATGAG
>CAZHIT010000155.1:0-6304 GCA_964533125.1 uncultured Candidatus Sumerlaeota bacterium | reverse complement strand
GACCGGGGTGGCCATTTGCTTGCGCGGCCGGCAGGTATCGCGGATGATGCTGATGGCCTGCTCCACCTTTTCGTCCGCCGTCCCGATTAACAGCGTCGTGTTCCCGCTGCCTAGAAACCCGCCGGTGCTGGCGAGCTTGGTCGACCGGAAATCCTCTTTGGCCAAAGCCGCGGCCAGCCGCTCCGTGTCCTTATCCTGAATAACCGCCACGACTAATTTCATTCCCTTATCCCCTCTCATTCCCTGTGCCCAAAAATTCGTCCACCGCGCCGGCCACCGCCGCCTGCACTGCGTCCGGCGGTCGGTCGGCCCGGATGATCTTCACCCGCTTAGGTTCGGCTGCGGCGATCTGCAAGAACCCGGCGCGCACCCGGCGGTGATAGTTAAGCTCCCGCTGTTCGATTCGGTCGTCCCCGGCGGCCCGCTGCCGCACCCGGCCGAGGCCCTGCTCGGGGTCAAGGTCAAACAGCAGGGTCAGGTCCGGCGCAAGGCCCCCGGTCGCCGCCGCATTGATCGTCCGGATCAGCCCAAGATCAATCCCGCTGCCGTACCCCTGATAGGCGACAGTGGAATCGGTAAACCGGCTGCAGATTACCACTTCGCCCGCCGCGATGGCCGGGAGGATGACGCCTCGGGTCACCCCGCGGAGCTGGACCTGGTCTTCGCCCGCCGCGATGGCCGGGAGGATGACCTCCCGCACATGCTGGGCCCGAGCCGCCGCGTACAGGAGCACTTCGGTCCGCTCGCTCATCTCCTGGTTGCGGGCGTCTAAAAGCATCTGCCGGATGGCTTCGCCCAAGCGGGTGCCGCCCGGCTCCTGGGTACAGCGGACCGTATGGCCAAGACTGGTCAGCCGCTTGGCCAGTAAGTCGACCTGAGTGCTTTTCCCGGCGCCGTCAACCCCTTCGATGGTTATAAAGCAACCCGGCATACTAATCCCCGCTCTCCGCCGCGTTCTGGCGAGTTTATGGTTAGTCCGCAAAAAACACGACCCGGCGGTTTGGCTCCTGCCCGATGCTGCGGGTCTTCAGTTGGTATTTTTCTGCTACCAGGTGCTGCAGGCGCCGGACGGCGGCGTTTTGGGGCTGCAGTTCTACCGGGGCAAACTCCTGCCGGACGGTCCGGGCGGCCTGCTCGGCTTCGGCGATGGGGTCCGCCGTCCGGTCCTTGGCTTTGGCGGCAAATACCGTCTGCAAAAAACGTTCGATACTGGTGACCGAATTCCCTCTTAACACGCAGACCGGAATTTTCAGCCGCTCGGCTTCGCTGATTTTGCCGGGCGCCCGCCGCTGCTGGGCTTTGATGGTGAGCAGCACATCCGCCTCCCCCACCGTCTTCACTTCCTCCACCGGCACCTGCAGGTGGCGGGCGGCTTTTTCAATCTTGTCCCGGCTGATGGCGTAGGGGAAGATCCGGAGCACGCGCCCGGGTTCGGCGCTGATGGCCGGCACCGGCAGCTCCTCCGTCTCCGCTCCGGCCGCCAGCGCGGGTTCGTCCGGAGCGGCCGGCGGGGTCATTGCGGCCGCTTGCACGATTTGGGTATTCCCCTCGCTGTCGCGGGTCCTAAGCTCCGGCTGGGGCGCAAAGCCGCGCAGGCGCAGGTCCACCACCGCCGCTAAGTCTGAGTGCACGGCCAAGCTGTCTTTGGCGTGGATTTCCACCAGGATATCGAAGGTCGGCGGGCTTTTGCGCTCCAGGATGGTCTTTTGCGTTTTGCGCTTGCGGGCTTCTTCGTCGCTTAAGGTCACTACCTGAATCCCGCCCACCAGGTCCGCTAAGGTCGGGTTCTGCCACAGGTTATCCAGGGTGTTGCCGTGGGCGGTCCCCACCAGCTGCACCCCGCGCTCGGCGATGGTCCGCGCCGCCAGGGCCTCGCGTTCGGTGCCGATTTCGTCGACGATGATTACTTCCGGCATATGGTTTTCGACCGCCTCAATCATCACCGCGTGCTGCCGTTCCGGGGCCGCCACCTGCATCCGGCGGGCCCGCCCGATGCCCGGATGAGGGACATCCCCGTCCCCGGCGATCTCATTGGAGGTATCCACCACAATTACCCGCTTGCCAAACTCGCCGCTTAGCACCCGGGCGATTTCGCGCAGCATGGTTGTTTTGCCCACCCCGGGGCGCCCCAGGAGCAGAATATTTTTGCCCGTCTCCACCAGGTCGCGAATCAGCGCGATGGTGCCGTAGACCGCCCGACCGACCCGGCAAGTCAGGCCGATAATCTCCCCCCGCCGGTTGCGGATGGCCGAAATCCGGTGCAGGGTCCGCTCCAGGCCGGCCCGGTTGTCGCCGGAGAACTCGCCTAAGCGGCTGACCACTTCGCCGATTTCGGCGGCGGTCACCGGGGTTTGACCCAGGCAGACGCAGCCATCCGGGTACCGCGCTTCCGGAATCCGCCCCAGGTCCAGCACAATCTCCAGCAAATCGTCGAGGTTACCCGCTCCCTCAACTTCCGCCCGCCGGGCCGGGGGCAAGATCCCCAGCAACAGGCCGATATCATCGGTCACTCTGGCTTGTTCCCCCATGTCTCTCCCCCTCACTCGCCGGCCAATACTTCAATCTCGCCGCCGGCGCTGTTGTCTGTCGGCTGCATCCACTCCAGGCTAGCCACGGCGGCGGCGCTCACCCTCTCCCCCGGGTACAAGACGGCGGCGTCCGGCGGGAGCAGTACCGTCCGGCGGGCTACGGTACGACCCAGGGCCGACCGGTAGGACACCCACTCCTTCCGCGCTCCCGGCGGGCAGGGTGGAACCGGTTCGGATACGGCCGGACAGGGCGGTATCCAAACCTGCCGCTCGCCCACAGAGCCGATTTGCATGCGACGCGTAATCTGTTCCGTCAGATCCTCTATATTATGGCCAAATGCCGGCCGGAATACCAGACTATCCGGCCCCGTCGTCATCCCAGATGACAATTCGGGCGCTGGCGCGGATGTGACCGATCTCTGCCAGTAAGGGAAAAGACAGGTGAGGCAGAGCGGATCGCAGCGGTAGACCGCGTCACCTGTCCTGCTCTCCGTCCAGACCCTAAGGCCAAACCGTTCCGCAAGGACCGGCCGCCACGCAGCAATCTTCTCTGCGAGCGCAGCCAACTCTCCCCGGCCCGGTCCGGCCAGGCGCGCCCGCACCCGGTCCAACGCCGCCATAGTCACATAAGAAGGGCTGGTGCTCTGCAGCAGGTTCAGCGCCGCCTGGATCCGGCTATGGTCCACCCGCGTCCCCCGGACCTGCAGCCAGCCGCCTTGAGCGGGAAAATCGGGCAAATGCTGCACTGCCCCGTCCGCTCCCCCGGAAAGAGCCCCAACCGGCGCTCCGGGCAAGAGGCTCATGTGGGCGCCCAAGGTCTCATCGGCCAGGAGCGGCACCCCGTGGTTGTGGCAGACGGCGGCGAGCCCGACCCAGTCCGGGACAGCGCCGCTTGGGCCCGGGCTGGCCAGGATGACTGCTTTAGCCTGAGGGTAACGCTCCAGCGCCGCCGCCAAGACCGCTGGACTGACTCCCAGGGTTAGGCCGGTGCCGGGAACGAACTCCGGCTGGAGGTAAACGACCATCACTCCACTGAGGTGCAGAGCCGCCGCTGCCGCCGGCGCAAGGTTACGGGCAGCCAAGAGGATATCGCCGGGGCGGCACACCGCCGCGATCCAGGCGTAAAACCCGGCCAGCGTGCCGTTCACCAGGAAAAAGGTCCGGTCCGCACCCAGCAGCTCCGCCGTCAATTCTTCCGCGGCCCGGATCACCCCGGTCGGCTCGGCAAGGTTATCCAGCCCTCCGATTTCGGTGAGATCCGCCGCGAGTCCTTCCTCCCCCAGCCAAGCGGCCAGGCGGGCAGCCCCGCGGCCCATTTTGTGCCCGGGGGTATGGAAAGGCGCGGGTTGCTCCTCCCGATAAGCCTGGATGGCATCCCAGAGGGGGGTATCTTCCTGTTTGTACTGCATCATCTTCCCGCCTTTTCGGTCGGCTTTAAACTGGCGGCAGCAGCCGGGCCAGCGCCAGGACATTGACGATCAGACCAGCCGCAATCGCGGCCACCGGTCCGGCGGCCATCCGGCGTACCGGACTCCCGGCCGCTTCGTTAAACAGGTACAGGGCAATGACCAAAAACACCCCCAGGCTGCCGGCCATGGCGTTCCCGGCCAATAGCGACCCGTATAGCAGGCCCACTTCCATCGCCATGGTCATGGCCCCGGTCATGTGCTGGGAGATTTGGGCCATCGCCGGGTAGCGGCTCACCAGGCGGGTAAGCTCCAAGGCCCCCATCGCTTCCACCAGGACTGCCACACCCCCGGCCAGAGCGGCTACGCCGATGTTCGGCGATAAATAAGCGATGGATGGCCCGAACAGACCCATAATCGAATAGACCCCGGTGACCATAATGGTGGTAATCCGGACCGGCAGAAAACCCAGATCGTCGATGGCGTCGGCCAAGGCGGCATCGGCAATCCGGCCTTCGCTCAGCGCGAAAACGGAGACCGAGGATTTGCCAAACACCCGCAGATAACACAGCGAGGCGATTACCGCCCCGGTGAGCACCAGGTACGGCAGATTTTGCCGCAGGCGCTGCGCCCGCCGCAGGAGCAGATTGCTGTCCGGGGCGGTACTGTCCGCCTGAACCGCCGCCGGATCTGCCTTGCGGGTGAAGGTCAGCCAGAACAGACCGGCGATGCTGACCAGAATGGTGGCCGCTTCCGGCGAGAACTTGGGCACGTACACGATTACCGCCTGCCGGGCAAACAGCGCCAGCAGCAGGGTGACGGCGCCGGCGCGGCGGCCGTACTGGCGGACCACGGCGATGGCCGGGAAGAGTGAAAACGCCGGCAGGAGCGGGGCGCCGATATTGGCGAGCGCCGGCAGGAAGTTCACCGGCAGGGCGCTCGCGGCGGAGAGGACGAGATGCAGACCGAAATTGACCAGGATTCCCCATGCCGCTCCCAGTACTACGGCGAGCCAGACCGGTTCGACTAAGCTTCCGATGACCCCGGCGGCAAAGAAGAGGAGCGGGCCGTTTAAGATCCCTGTGGCCAGCGCCAGCGGAATCCCGCTGCCGACAATACTCCCGGCGCTTAAGCCAAAAACCATCGCCCCCAGTTCCTTGCGGCTGATGCGGCCCTCGACAAAGTCGGGGAAAAAGGGGCGCAGGGCGTTAAAATAGATACCCATGGACCGGTTGGCGAGCAAAGCGGTTAGTCCGGTGGCCGCCGCCGTCAGCCAGACCCGTAAATCCCAGAGGTTGTTCATCCGCACCCACCTCCCGAACCCGATTAAAGATAAATTCGTTATTCTCCGGGCTTGTCCTGTTTGTCTGCCGGCGTGGCGGGAGACAAATAAAACGGGAGGCGATTATGGCCTCCCATCCTGGCTTAATCTGGTGCGTTTTCCCAAACCTGCCGCAGCCGCGCCAGCAGCATATCGTACCGCGGGCTGCCGACACTAGCGTGCATTATCTCCTGCTCACAGGCCGCGCAGATTAAGCGGCCCCGGAGGGCGATCCCGAGCGGACTAACCTGCCCGCAGACGATGCAGCCTGCTTCTTGCTTCTCGCTCATCCCTCTGTCCCTGCCTCCCCTGCTCTGCCCTATGTCAAACAGTATCCCCCAACCCGCAATGCCCTATCCCCTCTGCCGTCCGGTCCCCCACCGGCAGGACCTCTGTCATATCCCAGTATATGCACCCGGCTTCTGCTTGCGCCGCCCCGGGGGCGGTCAGACTTATTTCCCGGGAAAACATGCGATCATCCGCAGCGCCGGCTCTCCATCGGTCTTTTTTTGCCACCCGACACGGACCCATCCCGGCCGACGCCCCGCCTGGTGCAAAAAAAGATGGCCGCCCGTCCAAGGGGCAGCCATCCTCTTATCTAACCGTCTCTAGTTGCCGGCCAGCTTCTGGTAGTACGCGAATTTCTCCTTGGCGTCGGCTTCCGCCCGGGCAAACAGCTCTTCGGCCTGGGCCGGGAAGTCGGCCGTGAGGGAGGTGTACCGGACCTGGCCGTCTAGGTAGGCCCTAAAGTCCCCGGTCGGCGCCTTGGAATCGAGGATAAACGGATTCTTGCCGGCTTTTTTCAGCTCGGGGTTATACCGGTACAGGTGCCAGTAACCGGCTTCCACCGCTTTTTTCTCCTGGGTCTGGGTCCGCCCCATGCCCTCTTTGATGCCGTGGTTGATGCAGGGCGCGTAGGCGATGATCAGCGAGGGGCCATCGTAACGCTCGGCTTCGATGACCGCCTTCAGGAACTGGCTTGGGTTTGCCCCCATGGCCACCTGGGCGACATAGATGTACCCGTAGGTCGTGGCGATGAGCCCCAGGTC
>CAZHIT010000154.1:0-6319 GCA_964533125.1 uncultured Candidatus Sumerlaeota bacterium | reverse complement strand
GTCTTTACCCCATAGTAGTTCCGCCAACCGATAATCTTCCGGTTCAGGTCCTTTACCAGTTCGCCGATGTCCTTCTTCAGGATGCTCCGGCTCCCCAGCACTTCCTTTACCTTGTCTAGCATTTTCATCCTGGCCCTGTTGGTCGGGTACTGGTGTAAGGGGTAGTACCACTCGCCCTTGCTGGTCTCTCTGGGGAGGTACTTGTGGTGCATCCCCAGAAAGTCAAACCCACCCAGGCCTCTTCCCATTTGCACGACCCGGGTCTTTTCCGGGTGCAACTCCAACTCCAGCCGCACCATGACTTCCCTGACCAGGCTCAGTGCATGGTCTGCGTTCCTCTTGGTCCGGCAGACGATGACCAGGTCATCGGCGTACCGCACAAGTTTACCAAGGTGTTGCCCGCGTCTCTCCCAGACTACATCCAGATAGTGCAGATAGATGTTCGCCAGTAGTGGGGAGATTACTCCTCCCTGCGGACTGCCTATCTCACTCTCTTCATACCCTCCCTCGGTCATTACCCCAGCTTTAAGCCATTGCCGCAGCAGTTTGAGCATCCGCCGGTCACTTAGGCGCATTGCCACCAGCTTTAACAGCTTGTCGTGGTTGATGGTGTCAAAGTACCCTTTGATGTCGGCGTCTACTACCCAGCATCCGTCTTTCCCGCTCGTCTCGCGCACGACTTCCAGTGCTTGCCGGGCGCTTCGCTCGGGGCGGTAGCCGTAGGAGTTGTCTTTGAAGTCGGCTTCGTATATCGGTTCCAGTACCAGCTTGGCCGCCATCTGGACGATCCGGTCTTTGATGATGGGTATGCCCAGCGGCCTCATTTTGCCGTCTCCTTTGGGTATGAACTTGCGTTTGACCGGGCTGGGGCGATATCTCCCGGCTTTCAGCTCTTCCCCTATCTCTTGCAGGAGCTTTTCGGCTCCGTCTGCTTCGATATCGTCAATGCTGACGCCGTCGATTCCCCCGACTCCACCATTGGTCTTGACCCGCTTCCATGCTTCCTCCAGTATATCCATCCGATAAACTTTGTCGTAGAGGGCATGGAACTTCCGCTTGCTGTTTCCCTTGGCTGACAGGTAGAGCTTCCCTTGGAGTTGTCGAACTTTGTCTTTGGTGTTGTTAGCCATAAAGGCATTCACTCGCTCTTACCTCCTCCAGAAGCTTGAATGAAGCAGGGAACCTTCCCTCCCGGCAGTTGTGTTGTCCGCCGTTCTTCGGTACTATGTACCCCTCTGACTCCCTCCCCGCAGAAGCCACTTTCACCTTCCGGCTTATATGGCCTACACTTTACGGTCTCCCGTGCAGGGTAGGGTCTCTCCAGTTCCGAACTACGCTGTTTAACCATGCCGTTTCCTCTACACCGGGGGGTTCCTCGTGGTGCATTACCAAGCTCTTCCCATCTTCCATGGCCATTCACCCGCGCCAACCGGGCTCGGCTCCCCCTTGCTCCCCGTTTGTCGGGGCCATTGCTATCGGTGCGGCAGAATTCACTTAATGTTGCGGCCTGGTTAATTGCTCGCCCTGCCTTCGCAGGTACTTTATCCTCCCGCTTAGTACCCCGCATTACTGCGACGCACCGGGATTAGCTACCCGGCTCCTTGGTGATTACCGGGACAGGACTTTCACCTGCTAGTGTAGTTCGGCTTAGCTGGACGCACTCGGCGCGGCAATCTGGCTTCCCCCGTTCCTTGTGTATCGCCCGAAGAACGGACCCCGGGGAAAGGGCTGGCCAGATTGCTTCGTCGCAGGCTCCTCGCAATGACGTAAACCACACTCAGACTGCTAAATCTATGCCTTGCCAACCCCCATCGACAGACCCAATGCGCCGACCCGCCACCCCACCCCCGCGCCGGTAGAAATGATAATTGTTCATCATATTTGCCTAACCCATCCATGAATCCACCGTCATATTTCTTTTTTCTGCCCGGACAGTCTTGAAATTCTGAACAATTTGGTTTATAATAGTTTCATTGTTCGCCATTTGTGGGATTGCGCATAACCGCAAAGGCGCCAATTTTCCCAACCGGACTCATCCTTTCCCGCTCTTTTCATACCAAATAAAAGACGCAAAGGGGGACAGTCCCGCTGCCGGCACTATGCCGGGGCGGCGGGGGACAAATGGCGGCAATTACGGAAACCAAAGGGACTTTAGCGAACACCGGCTGGCTGGAGCGCACTTTTAAGCTTTCGGAGTACAACACAAGTGTCCGCACCGAGGTGATGGCGGGTCTCGTGACCTTCATGACCATGGCCTATGTCATCGCGGTCAACCCCTCGATTTTGGCCGCCTCGGGGATGCCCCGGGAAGCCCTGATGACCGTGACCATTCTCACCACGGCCCTCTCCACCCTGCACATGGCGCTGTATACCAACCGGCCCTTCGCCCTGGCCCCGGCCATGGGCTCAAACGCCTTTTTCGCCTACACCCTGGTCGCCGCGGGCGTCTGCGATTGGCAGACCGCGCTCGGCATGGTCCTGGTTTCCGGCACGATCTTCGTCCTGCTCACCCTGGTCGGGCTGCGCGAAATGATCGTAAAAGCGGTCCCCACCTGCATCAAATTCGCCATCGGCTCCGGCGTGGGTATGTTCATCGCCCTGCTGGGATTCAAAAACGCCGGTCTCGTCGTCGTCAACCCGGCCACCGGCCTCCTGGCTCTGGGCAAATTCTGGGAGCCGAACGCCGCCCTGGCCGTTATCGGTTTCTTCGTTATCGCGCTGCTCATGGCCCGCAAGGTCAACGGCGCCCTCCTCATCGGCATCCTCGTAACCACCGTCATCGGTATTCCCATGGGCATCACCAAGGCTCCGGCGGCCCTCTTCTCGCTGCCCCCGAGCATCATGCCCATCGCCTTTAAGGCCAACTGGATGGGCGCGCTGTCGCTGTCGTTCATTCCGGCCATTTTCACCTTCTTCATGGGCGACTTCTTCTCCACCCTCGGCACCGTCCTGGGCGTCGGCGCCAAAGCCGGCCTGCTCGATAAAGACGGCAACCTGCCGGGCATCCAGAAGCCCTTCCTGGTCGACGCCATCCACACCTGCGTCGGCGCGGTCCTGGGCACCAGCACCGTGACCACCTACGTCGAATCCGCCTCGGGCGTCGAAGCCGGCGGCCGGACCGGGCTCACTGCGCTCACCACGGCCATCGCGTTCTTCGCCACCCTGCTTATCACCCCGGTGGCCCTGGCCATCCCGGGCGCCGCCACCGCTCCGGTGCTCATCCTCATCGGTCTGTTGATGATGTCCACCGTGAAAAACATCAATTTCGACGATTTCACCGAGGCCCTGCCGGCGTTCATCACCATCATCGTCTCCGTGTTCACCTTCAGCCTCAGTAATGGTATGAGCCTTGGTATAATTACCTATGTCCTGATCAAACTAACCGCAGGCAAAACCAAAGAAATCCCCGCGAGCCTGTACGCACTCTGCATCCCCCTGCTGTACTACTTCTTCCTGCTGATTAAATAAGTAAACCGGACGGAACAGGCCCGCCGGGTGCCCGGAGACGGGCGCCGGCGGGCTTTTTTCCGCCGTAATCACAAAGGAGGTAAAACGATGGACCGCTCGGCCTTAATCGCCGCCGCCCTGGGGGAACGCCCCCTAGACCTGGTTATCCAGAACGTCCAACTGGTGAATGTATACACCGGA
Organism: uncultured Candidatus Sumerlaeota bacterium; assembly: GCA_964533125.1. GTDB lineage: Bacteria > Bacillota > SLNR01 > SLNR01 > JBMNPB01 > CAZHIT01. The sequence goes on along the minus strand of CAZHIT010000154.1, from coordinate 2,671 downwards.
GAGGTCTACCCGGCCGACATCGGCATTTATGACGGCTATATCGCCCATGTGACCACCCCCGGCGAGGCGCCCCTTACCGGCAACACCGTCTACGATGGTGCGGGCAAGTACGCTATCCCCGGCCTCATCGACACCCACGTGCACATCGAAAGCAGTATGCTCACCGCCCGCAATTTTGCCCGGGCGATTTTACCCCACGGCACGACCACCGTACTTACCGACCCGCACGAAATCGGCAACGTCCTTGGGCTGCGCGGCGTGAAATACATGGTCGATTCCAGCGCCGGCCTCCCCCTGCGGGTGCTGATTCTGGCCCCCTCCTGCGTCCCCTCGGTGCCGGGCATCGAGACCGCCGGCGCCGACTTTTTTGCTCCTGAAATCACCGAGATGCTCACCTGGGACCGGGTTATTGGTCTGGCCGAAGTGATGGACTACCTCGGCGTCATCCACCAGACCCCCCGGATGAACGGGATTCTGGCCGCGGTCCGCGCCGCCGGGGGCCTCATCCAGGGCCACAGTCCCTTTATGACCGGCCGGCAGCTTTCGGCCTACCTCTGCGCCGGGCCCGATTCGGACCACGAAGTGATTACCGCTAACGACACCCGGGCCAAACTGCGGGCCGGGATGATTGTCGACGCCAAGGAAAGCTCGCTCAGCCGCAATATCCGCGAGATCACCTCCGCCTACCGCGAAATGCACTTCCCCCCGAATATCACCTTCTGCACCGACGACCGCGAAGCCGAAGACCTGCTCCGCGAAGGGCATTTAAACTATGTGGTCCGCCAGGCCATCGCCGAAGGCATCGCCCCGGTGCAAGCCATCCGCATTGCCACCCTCCAGGCCGCAAACCGCATCGGCTTAAAAGAATACGGCGCCATTGCCCCCGGCAAGGTCGCCGATATTGTCCTTTTAGATAACCTTGAAGAAGTCAAAGCCAACGAAGTCTTCGTTTCCGGCCGCCTGGTCGCCCAGGGCGGGCAGATGGCCGTTGACCTGCCGAATCCTGCCTTCCCGGTGGAGACCGAAAACACCGTGCACCTAAGCGCGCCGCTTACCGACGCGGATTTCATCCTGCACAGCGACAAGAGCGGCACCGCCAAGGTCCGCATCCTCTCGTACACCGCCGCCGCTTCGCTGCGCATGGACTTTGACAGCGTGGAACTGCCGGTGGTGGACGGCGCGGTTAACTACGCCGCCGACCCCGAACTAAACTGCATCGCCATCCTGGAGCGCCACGGCCGGGGCGGCAGCCGTAGCTTGGGCCTCATCCGCGGCTTTGGCCTCGCCGCCGGCGCCATCGCCAGCACCGTCTCCCACGATTGCCATAACCTCACCGTGGTTGGCGCGAGCGCTGCCGATATGCGCCTTGCGGCCGAAACCCTCGCCCAGTGCGGCGGCGGCATCGTCTGCGTCCGCGACGGCCAGGTGCTCGCTCTGGTTGAACTGCCCATTGGCGGGCTCCTTTCACCTCTGCCCGCCGAAGAACTCGCGCCCATCCTGCACCAGACCAAGGAAGTCATGCGCGCCATGGGTCTGCAGGGCCGCGACCCGCTCCTGCGGGTGGCCACCCTGGCGCTGGCGGTTATCCCCAAGGCCAAGATGACCGATATGGGCTATGTGGAAGTCGAAACCCAGCGCCTGCTGCCCCTGTTTTTGGACTAAACCTGGCCCCCCGGAGTCCCCGCCCAAACGGGGTTAACTTAAAGTTTTACGAAAACTAGTACACTCAGACCTGATTTCTGCCAGCGAGACCCGCAAGAAAAGACTGTGCCGAAGGACAAAACCTTTGGCGCAGTCTTTTTTATCCTAAGCCCTAATCTCATATGGGTGCCCTTGACTGGAAGCGCCCGTAATTGGGTTTGAGTAGTAAGTAGCCAATCCGCCGACCGATCGCTTCTTAGCTAAAGCAATAGCAGCTCCTCACGGTATCAACCACCCGTAATCCTGCCGGCAATCAATAACATAGTCCACATAGACCAGATCATCCCAGATTTGATAGATCAGCAAATATCTGTCGGCGAAGATGAGCTTGCGATATCGATTGCGGGGTATGAAGTCACCGGTGAACCATGGGCAGCGTCCCGGCATATCCGCCAAAGACTTAGCGGATAATTCAAAGGCAACGACCAGCCGCTCCGCTGCTGCCTCGCTGACCTGGGCCAGAAACGCGGCGTGGGAAACCAGCATTTGCGCTGCCTTGGAGGAAACAATGACCTGGTATTGTTTATTCGGTTCAGCCACGGCGGGTCTCCCTGATTGCGTCACGCATCCTGGCGCTCACTTCGTCAATGGAATGCCCGGCGTCACCGCGCAGGCGATCCTCCGCCACGGACAACAGTTCCTCACGCAGCTGCAGCATTTTCTCCCGGCGGGTAAAGGCGCCGATATCCATAACGACCAGATCGCCTTCGCCGTTCTTGGTCAGATACACCGGCTCACCGCTGGTTTTGCACAAGGCGGCGATCTCGTTGTAATTCTGCCTGATGGCCGCAGAGGGCTTGATATTCATCATGGTTGCCTCCTTGTAGTATAATTGTATTCCTATTATACCCTTTAACAGCTATGGGCGCAACGGCTTTTGGGTAGCTTTACCGCCACGATTACCTCCTTATCCCCCACCCACCCGCAGGCGGGGCTGTTCTTCCCGGGGGTGGCTGCAGCCGGCAGGTGG
>CAZHIT010000153.1:1446-6324 GCA_964533125.1 uncultured Candidatus Sumerlaeota bacterium | reverse complement strand
ACACCGCTAACAACTAGAAGAGGGCTGTCCCATTTACTTTTGGGACAGCCCCTTTTAGTGATGACCCCTTCACCCAACGCCAGGATGGAGGCGCTCCGTTGCGCCTGCTCCCCGGCCAGCCGGGCTCTGGTCTTCGCTGCCGGCGCCGCTTCCGCCCCGGACCTGGTCTCCCGGGACAATTTCTGCCAGCGGCGGCTACTCCGCTCCGCACCAGTCAACGACGGCCCGGGCGATGATCCGGGCGGAATCGTACAAGCTTGCCACATCGACGTATTCATCGGTCTGATGAGCGATAGCCATGGAGTTCGGTCCCAGATTGATGGTTGGCGTATCCCCGAAGCGAATGAAGGTACCGGAATCGGAGCAGGGACCCATGCCGGTAAGCTTCGCCGGGTAGCCGGTTACCCCGGCGATGTGCTCTTGCAGCAGCCGCGACAGCGGATGCTCCGGATCCACGCTGCCGCTGTTCCAGCGGCAGTCCATGTACTCGATCACCGGCGGGTGGTCCCGCAGCCAGGTATCGGAATTGGCGATGCCACGGATGGCGGCTTCGAACTCTGCTTTGGCTTCCTCGATGCTCTCCACCGGGGAGACCCCCATACGTCCCTGGAAGACCGTCTCCGCCGGGACGATAGCCGGCCAGTTGCCGGCCGCGATGACATTGACATTCAGGCAGAACGGGACCGGATGACTGGCGTATAGGGGGTGCAGGAGGCGGATGCGCCGCTGCTCCTCCAGCTCCCGCAGCTTTTCGATTATCAGCATCGCCTTGTAGATGGAGTTGACGCCCTTGTAAGCCATCCCGGCGTGGGCGGATTTCCCGGGCACCTTCACCCGGAACCAGACGCTCCCGGTGGAAGCAATATTCATCTCCAGCCCGGTCGGCTCCGGGATAATACCACCGTCCGCCCGATAACCCCGGAGGACCAGAGCCAAGGCGCCGGTGCTGCCGCATTCCTCGTCGACGGTGGTGCCGATGAGGACATCCCCCCTCAGCCTGATGCCGCTGTCCCGAATCGCCCGCATAGCAATATAGCTGGCAGCAAGGCCGCCCTTCATATCGGCCGCGCCCCGGCCGTAAATGCGGCCGTCCTTCAGTTCGCCGCCCCAGGGATCGGTCGTCCAGGCGCCCTCGCCCGGGGGCACCACGTCCATGTGCCCGCACAGGAGCATGGACCGGCCGCCGCTGCTACCTTTGAAGGTGGTCACCTGCACCGGGCTGCCCTTAAAATCCGCCCGGGCGGAAACATAGGCCGGGTGGCGCCGCAGCTGCTCCACGTCCGGCTCCCACAGGTCCACCGCCCCGCCGATACCGGCCAGTTTCCCGGCATAGTACCGTTGCGCCGCTTCCTCCCGGCCAAACAGGCTGGGGAAAGCCACCAACTCCCGCACCGTTGTGATCAATTCATCCCGGTTCTGCGCCAGGCTGGCATCCAATCTCTCATTCAGTCCGCTCATTTCGCCGCCTCCAGTCGTATTGCGTAAGTAATACCGCCGCTACTCTGCCGGCTCCCCTGCCTTGCCGTAAATTTCCTGAAATGCCCGCCACGTGCAGGCAAATTTGCTGATATCCGTGATGTGACTGGCGTCGATCTGGGCATTCAGTGCTGCCCGGTGGGGCGCGGTGGTCACTGCTTCCGGATTTGTATAGGCCTCGTCCGCTATTGCGCGAAAAACCGCCGCGAACTGGTCGATGTCGTCCATGGAATAAGTCTCCGCCGGTTCGGGGGTCAGCGGTTCTGGGATCAGCCGCGGATGGTGGCTCGCAAAATAGGACTGGAGACCGTAATCCAGCACCCGGCGGTCGATATCGTCGGTGGTCACGCCCGTATCGTGGGTCAGCTGCTCCCAACTCAGGCGCGCCTGCTCCAGGCGGCGCCGGCCGGGCGCCCAGGGCAGGGAGAGGCCGGGGATATCCTGCATTTGCGCGAGCAGATAATTGTTGTTGAGGATGGCCAGTTCCGCTACCTGCCGCAGCCCCTCTTCCCCCAAACTCCGGATATAGGCGTAAGCCCGGACGACAACCGGGGGGACGCCGTAGAACTTGCGCAGCTTGCCGATGCTGTGAGGCCGGTCATAATCCAGATAATACTTTTCTCCGTCGAACTCCACCGTGGGCACCGGCAGGTATTTGGCCAGGAATGCCCGTACGCCCAAGGCGCCGGCGGCCGGACCGTGGCTGCCGTGGGGAGAGGAAAAGGTCTTGTGCAGGTTATAATGGCACATGTCGAAGCCGGCTTCCCGGGCCCGGGTGAGGCCAAACAAGCCGTTTTGGTTCGCCTGGTCGTAGAAGCACAGACCGCCGGCAGCGTGGACCGTGTCCACAAAGTCCCGGATCCGGTGGTTGTACAGGCCGGTATCTTCCGGGTTGGTGATGAGCATCCCGGCGGTACGCTCCGAGACCGCCGCCCGGAGAGCTTCCAGGTCAGGCAGCCCGTCCTCCCCCGGGTAAAGGGTGACGACCTGGTACCCGGCCGCGGCCGCGCAGCCGGGGTTGCCGGGGTGAGAGAGCATGGTCGTAATAATCTCGCGGCGCTGCTCCCCTTCGCCCCGCTCGGCGTGGTAAGCCCGCATGGCGGCCACGGCCGCGTAGATCGCCTGACTGCCGCCCGAGGGCTGCAGGGTAAACTGGTCCATCCCGGAGATCTCTTTTAAAAATTCCGCCGTCTCGTACAATATCTGCAATATCCCCTGCACGGTGCTTTCATCCTGGCAAGGGTGCAGTTCCTGCACCTTGGGCGACCGCACCAGCAGTTCGTGGACTTTGGGGCTGTACTTCATGGTGCAGGTGCCCATGCCGATGTCGATTACCAGGTCCGTGCCGATGGTTTCCTGCGACAGGCGCAGGTAGTGCCGCAGCACCTGCATCTGGGACAGTTCCGGCAGCGCCGGGGCCTGCTGCCGCCGCATTCCGGGGGGAAGGAGGTTTTCGGCCGCGCCGACGGCTTCCCGGACCTCCGGTTCAGCCAGCGGCACCAGCACGCCCCGCTCGCCGGGGGTACCTTTTTCCATGATGAACGGCTCGGCCCACCGGGCCTGATGATAACGGCCGATTTTGGTGTCCGCCATCTTATTTCCCCTCCCCGCCGGTGATCTCCCGTAACGCCCCGGCTAGTTTGCGGATATCCGCCGCGCTCACGGTCTCGGTGATGCAGTACAGAGCGCTTTGCCCCAGAGCCGGGAAGTCCCGCGACAAGTCTTTGCCGCCAAAGATGCCCTGCTGCCGCAGGGCGGCGTTGACCGCGGCGACGGTGTGGCCGCCGGGATCGAAATTAACCACAAACTCCTGGAAGTTAGAACCGCCGAACAGGTTGGCCTTGAGGCCGGGGATTTCCGCCAGCAGTTTAATGGCGTAATTGGTCCGGGACACAATGGTTTCCCCCAGCTCCCGCATCCCCTGGGGTCCCATGGTGGCGAGATAAACGGCGGCGGTAATGCCCCACAATCCGGCGGCGGTGCCGAAATACTCGTTGGCCTTTTCCCGGCTGCCGTGGGAGCAGCGGTAGTTGAGCGCCCGGGCCCAGCCGTATTCGCCGGCCGCCGCCGTGGGGGCGATGCCGTATAAATAAGTGGGGTACTGCTGGATGAAGGCAGCTTCGTGCCGGGTGGCGATATAGCCGGCCTGGCCGCCACCGTACTGCAGATGCATCCCCAGGGGCTGGATATCGCCGCAGACGATATCGGCGCCGTAGTTGGCGGGACTTTCCATCACCCCTAGGGAAGACACCGCGGCGCTGACCACACAGACCGCCCCGGCGGCGTGGGCCAAATCGGCGATGGCCTGGCCCTGGGTCTCGATGAATCCGAGGAAGGAAGGATTTTCGAAGAAAACCGCCGCCGTCCGGACAGACAGCTTGCTCTTTAAGTCGGACAGATCGAGGATTCCGGCCGGGGTATAGTCAACCGTTACGATTTTGGCTACCGGTTGGCAGTAATCTTTCACCTGCGAGAGGATCTCCGGATTCATGGTCGCCGGTAGCAGCAGTTCGTCCCGCCCGGTCAGGCGGACCGCCATCCGCAGGGAGGAAGCCACTGCCTGGCCGCCGTCGTAGGTGGGGTAGTTCACCACATCCATATCCACCAGCTCGGCCATCAGGCTGCAATACTCAAAGAAAGCCTGCATTTTGCCGTGGTCGCTGTAGGTATCCCCGACATAGGCGGTTAAAAACTCCGCGCGGCTGTTGATCTCATCGCAGACTGCCGGCACATGGTGCCGGTAACAGCCGGCCCCGAGGAAAGAGATGTATTCGTTGCAGTCGGCATTGCGCTGCAGGACGCCTTCCACCTGCTGCTTTAAGGTAAACTCATCCCGGATGGGGTCCGGTAAATTCATCTTCCCCCGAAAGCGCAATTCCTCCGGGATCAGGTCGCGGTACAGATCCTCGATCTCCCGAACCCCCAGTTTATCCAGCATCCGCTGCTGCAGGCCCGGGGCGCTGTTGGGCATATAAGGATGGACAAAGGCCATTATCTCAGCTCCTTTTCCGAACCGGCTTACTGCTCCGGATACAGCATGACCTTGATGCTTTCCCGGTTGTCAATGACCGTCATGGCCTGGGCAAAATCCCGCAGAGGGAAACGGTGGGTAATGAGCGGTTCCACCCGCACTTTGCCGGCCGCGACCAAATCCAGGCTTTCGCGGTATTCGAGCCAGGTGTAGCAGATGCTGCCCTCCAGCTTCAGCTCGCGGCGGACCACCTTGGCGAAATCGAACTCCGACAGCTGATGGACGATACCGGCGATACACAGGCGGCCGGCTTTGCGCAGGACGTCGATGCAGATATTGTACACCTTGGCGTTGCCGGTGGCCTCGATGATGGCGTCGGCCAAATGCCCGCCGGTAAGCGCCGCGATCTCGGCCGCAAAGGTATCCGGCCG
>CAZHIT010000153.1:0-1394 GCA_964533125.1 uncultured Candidatus Sumerlaeota bacterium | reverse complement strand
ATGGTCGGCCCCCAGCTCCCGCCCCAGCGCCAACCGGCCTTCGTCCCCGGGGATACCGACCAGAATCAGCTGTTTAGCGCCTTCCGCCCGGGCCACCTGCAAAGCGTACAAACCGATGGGACCGGGACCAAAAATCAGAACCGTATCATTCGAGCCGATTTGGGCTTTGCGGACCGGCCGGTAAGCCGAAGCAATGGGGTCAACCGAGGCGCCCTGTTCGTAGCTTAACCCGGCCGGCAAATGGTGCACCGTCTTCGCCGGCACCACTACATACTCGGCGAAGGCACCATCGACGTGGATGCCGGTCTCCAGAATATTGTCGCACAGGGACTCGAGGCCCGCGCGGCAGGGCAGGCAGTGACCGCAGTGAATGACCAGTCCGGGGGTAACCCGGTCGCCCACTTCAAAGCCGGTGACGCCGGGGCCGACGGCGGCGATATCCCCGGCGAACTCGTGCCCCGGGATGAGCGGGATCGGCACAGCCCGCACGCCTTTGATAATCGGGATGTCCGAACCGCAGATACCCACCGCCTTGACTTTGATTAACACCTGATCCGGACCGGGTACCGGTACCGGCACCTCCTTAATGACATAACCCGGACCGGCCTTCTCCTTGACTACTGCCAGCATCAATTTCACCCCACTCTTCGTTTTTTGCCTTTACCGGCCGACCGAGCTGGTCTCGGGCAGCGTACTGCCACCGTCGATGAGAAACTCGCCGCCGGTGATATAGGCCGCCTCATCGGAAGCCAAAAACGCGGCCAGATAACCGATTTCTTCCGTGCGCCCCAGCCGCCCGAGGGGAACCCCGGCGGCAATCCCGTCAATTACCTGCTGCGGATTGGCCGGATTCGTCTCGTGGGCGGTGTGCCAAACCATAGGGGTGAGGATATAGCCGGGCATAATGGCATTGCAGGTAATGTTGTACCGGGCGACATCCATGGCAATCGCTTTGGTGAACCCCAGGATGGCCGCCTTGCTCATGGCGTAGCCCATCATGCCGGGGTCAACCACCCGGGGACCGGTGACCGAGGACATATTGACGATCCGGCCGTAACGGGCCTGGATCATGTGGGGAATAAACGCCTTGGTACAGTTCCAGGTACCCTGGACGTTCACCCGGTAGTGATAATCCCGCAGCTCCTCGTCCATGGCTTCCACCCGGATCAGCCGGGCGATGCCGGCGTTGTTGACCAGGATATCGAGCCGCCCAAACTCGGCGATCACCTGATCCGCCACTGCCTGCACCGCCGCCAGATCGGCCACATCCACCTGAAAAGCCCTGGCGCCGGCGCCGATGCTCTTGGCCGTCTCAAACACCTTGGCGTTGATATCGGCCAGGATTACCGTCGCCCCTTTTTGCGCCATGACCCTGGCCATCCCCTCGCCATTGC
>CAZHIT010000152.1:0-6325 GCA_964533125.1 uncultured Candidatus Sumerlaeota bacterium | reverse complement strand
TCGACGGCACCGCCCCCCATATCGTGGACCCGCGGCATCCCGGCTGTGTGGACGAAATCATTCACCTCGGGGATTACTGGGACGAAGCCGGAATGCGCGCCGGAAAAACCCAGGTCATGTCCGTGACCCGGGAGACGGGCAAAAGCTTCGCCCGCGCCTACCGGTACCTCCGGGCGGCCAAGGCGGTGCACGATGACTGGGAAAGCATCAATACCGACAGCCTGGACCATGCAGCAGCCAACCGGAAAGCGGCCGATCTCATTGGCGCCATTTTCACAGGATTAGCGGCGCCGAAGGTGGCCGGGAAGGTGCGCCACTTATTCGCGAGCGCCATCACTCCACAAGGACCGGTCAACCATCTGGCGACGCTGATCGAACCCTGCCCGGTTAAGTATGTCATTACCGGCGACCCGGGGACAGGGAAATCGACCTTTCTGTAAAAGGTCGTGGCCGCGTCCGTGACCCACGGCGTTTCGGTCGAGGCCTTTCACTGCGCGCTGGATCCCCGCAAGCTCGAGCATGTGCTGCTCCCGGAACTGGGGGTCGCCATAACCGTCGCCGCCGAGCCACATGTGGCATCGGTCAGTCATCCCTGCCAGGTAATCGATATGAATGAATGCGTAGACCGGGAGAACGCCGCCCAGTACGCGGGGCTTGCGGCGTATAACCAGCGGCTGTGCCTGGAACTGATCGATCAGGCGGTGGCGGCGCTGGCCCGGGCCAAGAAGCTCCACGATTTGCTGGAAACCTACTATATCCCGAATATGGACTTTGCCGCCATCAACACCGTACGGGAGCGGACGCTGGCGCGGATTCTTCGCTACGCGGCCGAGTTTGCCTGATCACCGCCGGAGCGCGCTAAGCGCCTGACCCGGCAGGAAGTTTCGGTTCTGGGCAAAAACAGGGCATTTGCCCCAGGTTAAACGGGACGGCGGTGGTACAGCAGAATCAGGCGGTGATCATATGATAGTAACGGGAAGTACCCAGAGCGGTAAAGGGGGTGTGCGGATGCGGCAGATGGTCTATCGCTACTGTCAGGAGCAAAAAAAGAACGGCAAGCTCTTCCTGGCCGAGAACCACTTTCTCTTAAGTGATGTCCGGCCGGATACGGAAGATTACACCGGAGCAGGCAAAAAAGAGTACCTGCCCAAAGGGGGGCCCTGGGCCAAGACGGTGCGGGCGGTGCCGGTGAACACCAAAAGCGTTTAACGGCTCCGGCAACGGCGGCGGGAATCAAATGAGATGGGCTGCGAACCAGCCCATTCTCATATTGCCAAAATTTGGTGACCAAGCCGCCGGGCGAGCGCAAGGGATGCCCCCGCGGCCTGTCGAATACTTATACCAACAGATTTTTCCGCCGGGAGGAGGATGGACGGGTGCAGAACCGCCGGCGTTCGCGCCTCATGATCCTGCTTTTGCTGTTCGTTTTGGCCTGCGCGGCCCAGGAGAGCGCCGTAATTTGGCCAGCCGGTACGGGCGCGTGGTCTGGCTCCGGCGGGGCGCCCAGCCTGCGGGAAATCCTCGCCCAGCCCGGCGCCGTGGCCGACGGTTGGCTCCGGACGGCAGTCAATTCCCTGCAAGATCCGAACTCAGTGTACCTCGCCGCCGACGAGTACGCCGCCTTCCTGGCCGAAACCAACGGAACCTTCAGCGGAATCGGGGTCGTCATCAGCGACACCGGTACTTCCGCCGCGGTCATCTCGACCCTGGCCGGCGGGCCGGCGGAGCGGGCGGGCCTCCAGGCCGGGGACAGGATCGCGGCGATTGACGGCCGGGATGTCCGCGCGGCCGGGTTTACCGCTGTTGCCGACTTGATGCTGGGGCCGGCAGGTACCGGCGTTGTGCTCTCGGTCGAGCGGGATGGCATCATCCTCGGGCCCCTTTCAATCGTCCGGGAAGAGATCAGCGTGAACACCGTGACGAGCGCCCGCCTGGAAGACGGCATTGGCTACCTCGGCATTTCGCTCTTTAACGCCCATACTGCGAAGAACCTGGCCGCGGCTCTGGCGGACCTGCGTCTCCAGGAACTGCAGGGTCTCATCCTTGACCTGCGGGGTAACCCCGGCGGTCTCCTGGAACAGGGGATAGCGGTCGCCGGACAGTTGGCGCCGGAGGGACCGGTAGTCCAGGTCGTGCACCAAAGCGGCCGCCGCGAGGTGCTAATGGCCGGCGGCGCGGGGCTCCCCTATCCCCTGGTGGTGCTGGTGGACCGCTCGACCGCCTCGGCCGCCGAAATCGTCGCCGGGGCGATCCAGGACCGGCGGGCGGGGACGCTAATCGGCACGCCGACTTACGGCAAAGGGACCATCCAGTCGCTCTACCATCTGCCGGGTGGCCGTGGACTAAAGCTCACCGTGGCCACCTACCTCACCCCGGACGGCCATAACATCGACGGCTGCGGCCTGCACCCGGATGTTATCGCGGCCGGGGAGGCGTTTTTGCCGGGGTGGCCAGACCCGGAAAGCGACCGGCAGCTGCGGGTGGCCATCCAGATCCTGCAGGCAGCAAAGGAATGACCGGGGTTTTGGCCCCGGTCATATCCTTTCGGTCAGCGGTTAAGCGATCAGTTCATCGCCGCCGCCCCGCGCGATGATGATTTCGTTCTGCTCCTCTAGGTGACGGATGATGTTCACCACTTTTTGCTGCGCCTCTTCGATGTCGCGCAGGCGGACCGGACCGAGGAATCCGATGTTTTCTTCCAGGGTCTCCCCCGCCCGCTTGGAGAGGTTGCCGGTAATCTTGGCTTTTACCTCATCGCTCGCCGTCTTCAGCGCCAGCGGCAGGTCTTTGGTCATATCGACTTCCCGCAGAATCCGCTGGATGGAGCGGTCATCGAGATTGACGATGTCTTCAAACACGAACATCCGCCGCTTGATGTCTTCGGCCAGACCCGGTTCCTTAACCTCCAGCACGCTCATAATCGACCGCTCGGTGCCCCGGTCCACCCGGTTTAAGATGTCGACGATGGGTCCGACCCCACCGGTGGTGGTGAAATCCTGGGGAGCCAGGGAGGCCATCTTCTCTTCCAGCACCCGCTCCACCTCCCGGACGATTTCGGGGGAGGTCCGGTCCATCGTGGCGATGCGGGTGGCCACATCGATCTGGATCTCCGGCGACAGGGAGGAGAGGATAATCGCCGCCTGCTCCGGGTGGAGGTGGGCCATAATCAGGGCGATGGTCTGGGGGTGTTCGTTCTGGATGAAGTTAAACAGCTGCCCCGGGTCCGAATGCCGGGCAAAATCGAAGGGCCGGGCTTGCAGGGAGGAGGTCAGCCGGTTAAGGATGTCCTGGGACTTGGTCTGCCCCACCGCTTTATCCAGGATTTCGCGGGCATAATCGACGCCGCCTTGGCGGAGGTGGGCTTGGGCCTGGCAGAGCTGGTGAAACTCGGCCAGGACTTTCTCGCGGACCTCGGGCGGCACCCGGCGCTGGTTTGCGATTTCCAGGGTGATGTTTTCGATTTCCTCGTCCCCCAGGTGATGAAAAATGCGGGCGGCGGCTTCCGGCCCGAGCGCAATCATCAAAATGGCCACTTTTTGCGTCCCGGTCAGGGCTGGTACGATGGATGGCTTAGCCACAGGTTTCCCCCCGTTCTTTGCCGGTGCGGCGATTACTAACCATAATTCGCGCCCAGCCCGCCAATCCCTGCCGCCGCCGGGAAGCGCAGCCCGGCGGGAGGAAAATTTCCGCTCCCCGCCCGGCTGGCAGGATAATGCCGAAAAATGGCGAATATCTTGGTACTTAATATCGGTTGCCCGGTATTTTGTGCGGCGGTAAGGGGGGTGCTTCGTTCGCGACGCCCCCCTTACTGCTTTCTGCGGTGTGGTCCGATAGCAGCAGGAATCAGCGTTGCCGCCACCGAATACAATGCTAGCGATGTCCGGTCCAGAGAGGGGGAGAGCCGATGCTGCGAAGCCAAAGATTACTGGTCTGGGTTCTGTTGCTGATGCTCTTATTCGGTTCCGCCCAACCGCTGCTCGCTGCTTACCCCGCGCCGGTGGGCTATGTGAACGATTTTGCCGACGTCATTGATACCGATACCGAGGCGAAGCTAGAGCAACTGCTGCTGGATTTGGAGCGGACCACCGGGGCGGAAGTAGCCGTGGCGACCATCGCCGATGCGGGTGGGGCCGAAGTTGAAGACTACGCGGTGGCGCTCTTTGCCGAGTGGGGACTGGGTAAAGCGGGCAAGGATAACGGCCTGTTGATTTTGCTGGCCATGGCGGAGCGGGCGATTCAGGTCGAAGTGGGTTACGGCCTGGAAGGAGACCTCCCAGACGCTTTGGTGGGGCGGGTTTTGGATGACTATGTGATCCCCAGTTTTCAGGCCGGCGATTTTGGCGCCGGTCTGTACCAGGGAGCGCAGGCCTACGCCGCGGTGATTTACCGGGCGGCCGGCATCGAAAACCCGGTGGGGGCGGACGGCGAGGCCTTGCCGGATGTGGCGCCGGCGGTCTCTTTCCGGCCAAGTAAGCTCGTCATCGCTCTGGCCATCTTCTTCCTGCTGCTGATGATCTTTGGGATTTACCAGTTGTTTAGGGCTTTCCCCGGCAGCGCCATGATGGGGCCGTTCTGGAGCAGCGGGACCGGCGGCCGCAAAGGCGGCGGCAGCAGCGGCGGCTGGGGTGGGTTCGGGGGCGGCGGCTTCGGCGGTTTTGGCGGCGGCGGGGGCTTTGGCGGGTTTGGCGGCGGCGGCAGCGGCGGCGGCGGCGCCGGGCGCAAATGGTAAACGGGATTAATGGTATACACGATAAATGGCAAACGGGATAGGAGGAATGAGCGGTGCGGTTAAGCAGTGGTTTGGTTGTCTTATTAGTGGTGGTTGCCTTGCTGGTGATGGTCGTGGCTACCGGCGCCGGACAGTACAACCGTCTGGTGACCCTGGAGAATGAGGTTGACGCCAAATGGGCGCAGGTCGAAAACCAACTGACACGGCGGGCGGACTTAATTCCGAATCTGGTGGCGACCACCAAAGGTTACGCCGCCCACGAGTCCCAAATCTTCACGGATATCGCGGCAGCCCGGAGCAAGCTGATTGGGGCGGATACGCCAAGTGAGACGATTGCGGCCAACAACGAACTCGATGGCGCGCTCTCGCGGCTCTTGGTGATCGTGGAAAACTATCCCCAGCTAAAGGCCGACCAGCAGTTTAGGGCCTTGTCGGACGAACTGGCCGGGACCGAGAACCGGATCGCGACCGAGCGGATGCGCTATAACGAATCGGTCCAGGTCTACAACACCACCGTCAAGCGCTTCCCCATGGTCTTCTTCGCCCGCTTCTTCGGCAAGACCGAGCGCGCCTTCTTTGCCGCCCCGGAAGGAGCGGACCAGGCACCGCAGGTAAAGTTCTAGCCGCAGGATCCAAACCACGAATAAAGCAAAACCCCGGGAGGATCTCCCGGGGTTTTGGTATTTGACTCAGGCCTGCGCCGATTCAACCTTCGGTTTTGGCTCCCGCACCATGGTTTCCTTGGTAAACAGGAGCGCGGTGGTTCCGACGACCATGCTGAACAGCAGGAACTTAAACCCGGCCGCATACGCTTCCACCGGGAAGCCGCCGGTCGCGGTCACGCCGTAGCTGCCGATAATCATCCCCAGGATTACCTGGTAGACCGCCCCGCCGAACATGACGAAGAAATTGTTCAGGCCGTTTACGGTACCGGTGAGGGCGGGCGGGAAAAGCTCCTTCACCATGGCCAGGCCGGCGATCCCCAGGCCCCCCGCCGCTCCCAGCAGGAAGAGCCAGATGGTCAGGAAGGCGGGAGTGATGCGGCCGGGGAACAGGGCGAGCGGGATATACCCGAGCGTGCTTAGGGTCGCCGCCACGATGGTAATCGTCTTGCGGGACTTGAACACTTTATCCGAGAGGTAACCCCCGATGGGCGGAGTAACAATCGAGCCGAAAGAGAGCATCATCAGAATATTCCCGGCCTGCAGTTTATCCACCTGCAGAATCTGCATCAGATACGGCCCGCCCCAGAGGCTCTGGAAGGCCATGAGCACGCCGTAGGAGGTAAAACTCCGCACCGCCATCGGCCAGAAATACTTGTTGCCGAGGACGGTTTTAATCCCGGTCAGCACCGGAATCTTTTGCTCCGCCGTGCGCTCGGCCGCCGGGACGTTATCGATTTCTTCGAGCGAAGGATAGCCCATTTCCCGCGGCGAGTTGCGCACCAGGAGATAGATGAAGCCGGCAAGGATGACCGAGACCAGGCCGATCGCCCCGACCGACCAGCGCCAGCCGAAGGTGAGCAGCATCAGCGCCAGCGGCGTCGCGGCGACCAGGCCGCCGATGTTCCCGAGCGACACCAGCATCCCGGCCACG
>CAZHIT010000151.1:0-6329 GCA_964533125.1 uncultured Candidatus Sumerlaeota bacterium | reverse complement strand
CGGGCACAGGCACCGAACTGTCCGATAATGGGGAACCGCTCGTCATCATCGAGGGGGCCGATTTCGCGGCTGCCTATTTCAGCATCTGGCTGGGCCGCAAACCGCTGGACGACAACCTGAAGAAGGCGCTGTTGCACGGGCGCTAAGGCAATCTTTTAGCTGCGCCGAGGGCGGCCCGGTGACCGGATGGGGTCGTTATTCGAGCGTCCACGGGAGATCCGATCATGACCCGAGTATTTTTCATAACCGGCGGTGTGGTGTTGGTCTACATGACGGTGTGGTTTGTCATCGCCCTGATGAAGGGACGAAACGACATCGTGGACGTGGCCTGGGGGCCGGGCTTCATCCTGGCGGCGCTGGTTTCGCTGGTGGCTGGCGGCGCCTATTCCGGGAGAGGACTGCTGATCTCACTCCTGGTGTTGCTCTGGGGAACCCGCCTGGCCTTGCACATCCATGCCCGCAACCGCGGGAAGGAAGAGGATCACCGCTACCGCAAATGGCGGGAGGAGTGGGGAAAATCCTTCTATTTGCGCTCGTTCCTGGAGATATTCATGCTGCAGGGGGTGCTGCTGGTGGTCGTCGCGTTACCGGTCATTTTCGCTAACGCTTCGCCGTCCGTACCCTTCTCCAAGCTCAATTGGATGGGGGTTGCGGTCTGGCTGACCGGCTTTTATTTCGAGGCGATGGGCGACTGGCAGCTCCTGCGCTTCATCCGCGAGCCCGCCAACCGGGGCAAGCTGATGACCGCCGGCTTATGGCGCTACACCCGCCACCCTAACTACTTCGGCGAGGTAACCCTGTGGTGGGGGATCTGGCTCATCACACTGGGCGTGCCCGGGGCTTGGCTGACAATCATCGGACCGCTGACCATCACCCTGCTGATCTTGAAGGTTTCCGGCGTCCCGATGCTGGAGCGGCATTACGAAGGCCGGGCCGATTACGAGGAGTACAAGCGCCGTACCAGCGCCTTCTTTCCCCGGCCGCCCCGAAAGGGAGGAACGCCATGAGAATCGCCGTAATCGGCGGCGGTATCTCCGGCCTTACCGCCGCCTACCTGCTTTGCCCTGAGCACGAGATTACCCTGTACGAGGCCAACAACTACCTGGGCGGTCACACCAACACCGTCGACGTGACCCTGGACGGGGCAACCTGGCCGGTGGACACCGGCTTCATCGTGTTTAACGAAAGGACCTACCCCAATTTCATCCGGCTCCTCAACCGCCTCGGCGTGGCCTCCCAGCCAAGTGTCATGAGCTTCAGCGTCTCCAGTGAAAAAACCAGCCTGGAATACTGTGCCACCAATTTCAATACCCTCTTCGCCCAGCGCCGGAACCTCCTCAGCCTCCCCTTCTGGCGCATGCTGCTGGAAATCTTCCGCTTCAACCGGGAATCGCGGGCACTCTGCGAGCGCGATGATATGGCCCTGACACTGGGAACGTATCTGAAGTCCCATGGATATTCCGCAGCGTTCGTGGAGACTTTCCTGGTTCCCATGGGAGCCGCCATCTGGTCGGCTGATCCCAGGCGGTTCCTGGAATTTCCCGCTGTCGCCTTTGTGCGCTTCTTCGCCAACCATGGGATCCTCAATGTGATCGACCAGCCCCAATGGCGGGTCATAAGCGGCGGCTCGCGAAACTATGTGGAACCGCTGGCTCGGCCGTTCCGGGACCGGGTGCGCCTGGCAACGCCGGTGGAACGGGTACGGCGCCTGACTGACCGGGTTCAGATTACCCCAAGGGGCGGACCTCCCGAACCCTTCGACCAGGTGGTGATCGCGACGCACAGTGACCAGGCGCTGGCCATGCTGGCCGACCCGTCCAAGGCGGAACGGGAGCTGCTCTCGGCCGTCCCTTACCAGAAGAACGACACGGTCCTGCACACCGACCGCCGCCTGCTGCCCGTCAATCCGAGGGCACGCGCCAGCTGGAACTGCCGGGTCCCGCGGCAAGAGCAGGAGGGGGTCTCCCTGACCTACTGGATGAACCGGCTGCAGTCCCTGGCCGCACCCGAGGATTTCTGCGTGACCCTCAATGCTCCGGACCGGATCGCCCCGGACCGGGTCATCCGCCGCCTCGATTACCACCACCCGGTCTACTCGACTGCCGCCTTCGAAGCCCAGAAACGCCGCCAGGAAATCAATGGGATCAACCGCACCTGGTTCTGCGGGGCGTATTGGGGCTACGGTTTTCACGAGGACGGCGTCAAGAGTGCCCTGGCGGTGTGTCGCCCCTTCGGAAAGGAGCTCTGATGGAAAGCTGCCTTTACACCGGCCAGGTCGGCCATCGCCGGACCGCTCATGCCGTCAATGAGTTCCGCTACAGTCTGTTTTTCCTCTACCTGGACCTGGCGGAGCTCGACCGGGTCTTCGACAACCAGCGACTCTGGTCGCTCGAACGATCAACCTGGGCCAGTTTCCGCCGCGCCGACCACCTGCGCCGGCCGGGGCCGCTGGATCAGGCAGTGCGCGAGCTGGTAGCAAGCCGGCTAGGATTTCGACCGGCCGGCCCGGTGCGCATCCTGACCCACCTGCGCTATCTCGGCTACTGCATGAACCCGATCAGCGTCTACTACTGCTTCGGGGCCGATGGCGACCGGCTGGAGGCGATCTTGTGCGAGGTCCACAACACCCCGTGGGGTGAAGAATACCTCCGCGCCCTGGATTTGCGCACCAGTCAAAAGGATGGCGACTGGCATGTCTTTCACCTGGACAAGGAGTTCCACGTCTCCCCTTTCATGCCGATGGACATTTGCTACGAGTGGCGCTTCACGCCTCCGGGGGAGACCTTGGCGGTGCGGATGAAAAACGAGCACCGGGGGGAACAAATCTTCGAGGCCCGGCTCGAACTCGAACGCAGAGCCCTGACCGGCGCTAATCTGGCACGGGCCCTGGGCAAATGGCCTTTCATGACCGGTAAGGTGATTGCCGCCATCTACTGGCAGGCAGCAAGGATCTGGAGCAAGGGGGTTCCTTTCTGCCCCCATCCCGAGCAACTGCAGGTGGCGAAAGGGATCTGCCATCCATGAGCAGCACCGAACAAACTCTCGAGCCCTTTGGAATGCCGCGGGATGCCGCCCCCGGATGGCTGGACCGGCTGGCTCGCGCGATGATCTCCCGGAGCTTCACCGCACTCACTCACGGGTGTGTGACCCTGCTTGAGTCCGGGCAGCGCCTGGTATTCGGTGATGCCAGCACCGACCTTGCCGCCACGGTGCGGGTACATCATCCCTCCTTCTACCGGCAGGTGGCCTTCGGCGGGACTATCGGCGCGGGCGAAGCCTACATGGACGGCGCATGGGAGTGTGACGACCTGCCTGCCCTGGTGCGGATCATGGTGCGCAACCAGGACGCCCAGGCCCGCCTCGAAGGTGGGCTGGCGCGACTGGCGGTCCCGGTCCGGCGTCTCCTCCACCGTCTGCGTGACAACACCCGGCCCGGCAGTCGCCGCAACATTGCCGCCCACTACGACGTGGGCAACCCCTTCTACCGGCTCTTCCTCGATCCCACCATGACCTATTCCTGTGGTATTTTTGAACACCCTGACCGGTCCATGGAAGAGGCGTCCGTCGCAAAACTCGACCGAATCTGCCGGAAATTGCGGCTGGAACCCGGCATGAGTCTGCTCGAGATCGGCACCGGGTGGGGCAGCTTCGCCATCCACGCGGCCCGAAACTATGGCTGCTGCGTTACCACGACCACCATTTCTTGCCAGCAACACGAACTGGCCGAGCAGCGGGTCCGGGAAGCCGGGCTCGACGGCCGGGTCACCCTTTTGCTGCAGGACTATCGCGACTTGGGTGGGCAGTTCGATCGAATCACCTCCATCGAAATGATCGAAGCGGTCGGCCACCGGCATCTGCCCACGTTCTTCCAGGTTCTCGCCCAGCGCTTGAAACCGGACGGGATCGGCCTCATCCAGGCCATCACCATGCCGGATTACGCCTACGATGCCTACAAGGACACCCCCGACTTTATCAGCTACTACATCTTTCCGGGCGGCTGCTGTCCATCGCTGACGGCCATGTCGCAAGCCGCTGCTGCCACCGACCTGCGCCTGGTGCACCTGGAGGATATCACCCCCCACTATCCCCGAACCCTGAGAGCTTGGCGCAGCACCTTTCACTCCAATCTCGACCAGGTTCGCCAATTGGGCTACCCCGAGCGCTTCATCCGCATGTGGGACTTCTATCTGTGTCACTGTATCGGGGGGTTTGAAGAGTGCTTCACCAGAGTCCAGCAACTGCTCTACGCCCGTCCAGGCGCCCGGCTGGAACCACCGCTGCCCGCTCTGGCTTGAGGCCTGCCCATAACCGGTCACATCGTGAGCCCAGGGAGAACTCTCATGAAAATATCGGCCACCATCCTGGCCCTATCGCTTATCGGCGGCTGTACCGCGTCCCTGCCGCCGCTCAGGACCGTCGAACGGGTTGACCTTCAGCGCTTCATGGGTGACTGGTATGTCATTGCCGCCATCCCAACCTTCATCGAAAAGGATGCATTCAATGCCGTCGAATCCTACCGCCTCGAGGCCGACGGCACCATCGATACCACCTTCACCTTCCGCCAGGGTGGCTTTGACGGACCGGTCAAAACCTACAACCCGCGAGGCTTCATCGTCGATAAGAAATCGAATGCCACCTGGGGGATGCAGTTTATCTGGCCCATCAAGGCGGAATATTTGATCACTTATCTCACCGACGATTACACCCAGACCGTTATTGGTCGCAACAAACGGGACTACGTCTGGATCATGGCCCGCACCCCCCAGATCCCGGAGGCTGACTACGAGCGGATTCTGGCCGAACTAACCGTCCAGGGCTACGATGTGACGAAGCTGCGACAGGTGCCCCAGCGCTGGCCTAAAGAGCAGGTTTGAGGGAGGATTGTTTGCCGAACGGTTTGGAGCAGTGCCTCATGTCCCGTTGCGACATCCGAAGATACATGAAAAGGATCGCGGTTGACAGGCAACTGCCACTGGCAACTCGCAACTCGTAACTCGCAACTTTTCGAAGCAGGCCCTTGCAGCCCGCTAAAAGAAGCCCATCGACCATGATGAAGAAAGTCATCAACCTCACCCTCTTTCAGGCCGCCTGGTTCGCAGCAGTGCTTGGAACCGCCCACGAGATGCCCTGGGCCGGGCCGCTGGCATTGGTTCCGGTACTGGCAGTGAATCTGTCGTTGAGCGGGGATCGGACGGGAGAGCTGAAGTTGCTCGTGGCCGCTGGTCTGCTCGGTTTTCTGTTTGATACCGCGCTGGTGAGCGCCGGTGTTTTCTCCCCTATCCAACACCTGGTGCCCAGACCTTTCAGCCCTCCCTGGATGGTCGGCCTGTGGCTGAACCTCGCCGCCACCCTCAACTCCTCCATGTCCTGGCTGCGGGGCCGTTATCTGCCGGCTGCATTCTTCGGCGCCATTGGCGGCCCCCTGGCCTACTACGGCGGGGCCAGGCTGGGGGCGACTGAGACGCTGCCAGCCTGGAAGGGGCTGCTGGTACTGGCAGTCGGTTGGGGGGTGATGATGCCGCTGCTGGTCTGGCTTGCCCGCGTCGGTGGCGGTAGGGAAGATTCACCGAAGAACGCCGGGTAACGGGTCTGGCGACGCCCTCAAAATCCACCGTCGGTCTCAAGCGTCAGATGGCAGGGCAGTCTCACCTACCACCAACCGGAGGCCCCAGTCCGACCTATGTTGACACGACACAAACGAGACCTTAGCCTTTTGGTGCATTCAGAAGGCGCGTAACATTCGAAAGTGGCCGACTCTGGGCGTGGAAGCTTACGAACTCTGTAAAGATTTTTCTTTCCAACAATTCGATTCCTCAAGAGATTTTGGAGACGCCTCCAGGCAAATTCTGGAGGTGCTGACGGGGAAGCATACCCTCACCATTACGAGTCACTGCGGGAAGGCAACTCACGCCCGGTGGCTGCTCAAAAAAGGAGGACACAATGGGATACGCTTTTAACGCAAACGAAATGCTCGACCTGGCCGTTCGCATCGAGGAAAACGGCGGCCGATTCTATCGGAAAGCAGCACAACTGCAGGCAGACCCCGAAAACCGGGCTCTGCTTGAGCAACTGGCCGCCATGGAAGACCATCACAAGGCCTCATTCGAAGCGATGAAAAAGGGCCTTTCCGAGGCTGCGACCATGGCAGCAACCTTTGATCCCCTCGGCGAAACGGGACAATACCTCGCCGCCATGGCCGATTCGCATGGCGGTGAAGGGAGTGCCGCCGTAGCGGATACGTTGACGGGGAAAGAATCCATGGTGCAGATCATCGATATCGCCATCGGCCTCGAGAAGGAATCCATCCTTTTCTACCTCGGCCTCAGAGA